>JAAEQG010001174.1 GCA_024231775.1 bacterium | reverse complement strand
GAGTTCGACCCGGTCCGATCGGCAGAGCTAGAGGCTCAGTTGGGAGCCGCGGCGAAGGACCAGGGACGCCATGAGGATGCGGCGGGCCACTTCTCCGCAGCCCTGGAGATCCGTCCGGGATTCGCACAAGCCCGGTACGAGCTGGGATCCATCCTCGGGCAGCAGCGTCAGTACGAATCCGCTGCCGAGCATCTAACTCACGCTGTCGAGCTCGAGCCTGGCCATGCAGTAGCCCACAACGATCTGGGGTTGGTGCTGACGCAGCTCGGGCAGGTAGACGACGCCGTGCTCCACTACCGCGAAGCTCTGCGCCTCCGTCCGGACTTGGCTGCGATTCGGGTGAACCTCGGGTCGGCGATGCTTGCCTTGGGGCGTCTCGACGAAGCCGTGGAGTGCTATCGCGAAGCGGTGGCGATCGAACCCGGTTTGGCGACGGCGCACTACAACCTGGCGAACGCGCTCAGGCGTCAGAGTCTTCCCGACGAAGCCGAGCAGGCCTATCGCGAGGCAATTCGCCTGCGGCCCGACTACGCCAAGGCCCACTGCAACCTCGGCCACGTGCTGGCTGGCCGGGCGGCGTACGAGGAGGCGATCGGGCAATACCGCACAGCGCTGAGGATCGACCCCAGGCTTGTCCCGGCGCGGTACAGTCTCGCCCTGACGCTGGCCCAAGCGGGCCGCAGGCCGGAGGCCCTCAAGGCCCTGCGCGAGGTTCTGCGTCTGGACCCGGGCCACGAGAAGGCCCGGGCCGCCGAAAAAGCGCTGCGCGCCCAGATCGACAGTCCCAACTCACGGGGGACTGAGTGATGGTTGCGGTCGGACAGCCGAAGCGACAACAACCCTTCAGCACAAGGCCTTCACACACGCGGTGCTCATGCTGTCCGCGCAGATCGATGGCCGAATGTGTCTTGCTCATCTAGAATGCTGCTGCGTCAGATCAAGTGCACCGTGTGGCCACGGAGGCTTGGCGCCGTCGCCGCCCTCCGCACAGCGGGCTTCGTCTGAGTGAGGAGGATCACTGACGCGGTCGGGGGGACCGGCTCGTGTGAGTAACCTAGCCCGGATTATTCATACCATCCGGAGGCTGGCGAGCACGGTGAAGGACTCAAAGGAAGCGGATTGAGCGCAGAGACGCTGAGGACGCAGAGAAGACGGAGTATGGAGAAGAAGAACCCAGATGCGACCGTATCCATCCTGTCAAAAGGTGCCCCGGCGCAATCCGGTCGATTCTCATGCCGAGCAACACTCTGCGCTCTCTGCGTCTCTGCGTTCATGAATGATCCGGGCTGGTGCTTGCGTGGTGCAGGCCCGATGGCGCGGCAAGCGACGAGAACACATCGCGGTGACAACGCGAATACAGGAGCACACCATGGCAGGGCAATCGAAGGCGTCCAAGGTTATCGGACTAATCGTCGGCGTAGCGGCCGTCGGAGGGGCGGTCTACTCGGTATTCTTCGTCGAGTGGAACACCCAAGTACCACCCCCACCCCCTGTGGTCCGGCCGCTCAAGACGATGGTGATCGAGTCACCGTTCGCGGCGTCCGCACGCAAGTACCCGGGGGAAGTCCGGGCCAATGAGGAAGTGGATCTGGCTTTTCAGGTGGCCGGCCAGCTGATCGACTTCCCGGTTAAAAAAGGGCAGGATGTCGACGAGGGCGAACTGCTCGGTCGGTTGGACCCGCGTGACTTCGAGAACGCTCACTCCGCCAGGCAGGCGGCGCTATCCCGAGCCCGCTCAGAGCACGAACGAATCAGCAAGCTTGCGGAGAGCGACGTAGCCACGCAGAAGGAGATATACGAGTCCAAGTCGGCCTACGATGCGGCGGCGGCGGAAGAGAGGATCGCCCGCAAGGCGCTCGAGGACACGCGGCTGCTCGCTCCGTTCGCGGGCGTAGTCGCCGACACGTTCATCGACAGCTTCGAGAACGTCAACGCCAGGCAGCCGATAGTAAGCCTTCAGCAGATCGATCACGTCGAGATCGTGGTGAACGTCCCGGAGGAGCGCGTCGTCCGGGCCGAGCGAAATGGGGAACAGAGTCGCTTCAGGTTCGTAGCTACGTTCGAGTACCTGCCCGGTCGGGAGTTCGACGTGGAGGTCAAGGAGTTCTCCACCGAGGCGGACCCCGCCACCCAGACCTACGCCGCGACGTTCGTAATGCCCGCCCCAAAGGACGCCCTGATCCTCCCGGGGATGACGGCGACCATCCGCGAGTGTCAAAAGGAACCGGAAGCAACTGACGCGGTCGCCTTCGCCATTCCGGTGGACGCGGTGCCGCTGGACGGCTTGGGCAACTACTTCGTCTGGGCGGTCAAAGACACCGGCGAGGGGACGGGAACGGTGCATCGGGTCGACGTGCAGGTCGGAGAGATGGTGGGCGATGACATCCTGGTGCTGGCGGGCGTCAAGCCCAGCGACCGCATCGCCCTGGCGGGCGTGCATCTTCTCGAGGAAGGCCAGCAAGTTCGCCCGTTCTCGGCGAAGGGGGATGCCACACCATGAACGTCGCCGAAGCTTCCATCCGCTACAAGACCATCACCCTGGTAATGACCATCCTCATCATCGGCGGCGGCATCTGGGCATACGATGGGCTGGGTCGACTCGAGGATCCCGAGTTCACTATCAAGAGTGCCCAGGTCTTCACGAACTACTCGGGGGCAACGGCGACGGAAGTTGCGGAGGAGGTCACCGACGAGATCGAGACCGCCGTGCAACAACTCGGCCAGCTCGACGTCGTAACCAGCATCTCCGAACCCGGGCGATCCACCGTGCTCGTCGACGTGAAGGAGCAATACGACAAACACTCGCTGCCGCAGGTGTGGGACGAGCTTCGCCGCAAGGTCAACGACGCCCAGGCCCAACTCCCTCCGGGAGCCGGGCCATCACTCGTCTACGATGATTTTGGCGACGTGTTCGGCGTGTTCTACGCGGTGTACGGTGATGGCTACTCGTACGCGGAGCTGAAGGACTACGTCGACGTTCTGCGGCGCGAGCTGTTGCTCTGCGCGGACGTGGGCAAGATCACGATCTACGGCGACCGACCTGAGGTCGTATACGTTGAGATCTCTCGGGCGCGGCTGGCGCGGCTGGGCATCTCGCCAACGACGATCCACCAGACTCTGGCCGGCCAGAACCTCGTACAGCCTGCCGGTAGAGTCGAGGTCGGCAGCAAGTACATCCGCATTCAGCCGAGCGGCGAGTTCACCTCGATCGAAGACATCGGCAACCTGCTGATCCTCCAGAACGACGGCTCGGCCACCAAGATGTACCTGAAGGACGTGGCGACCATCAGGCGGGGGTATGTCGATCCGCCCAGCACGATCATGCACTACAACGGCCGGTCGGCGATCGGCCTGGGGGTTTCCACGGTGCTTGGCGGAAACGTCATCACCATGGGCGACTCGGTGAAGCGACGCTTGCGGGAGCTGAAAGCCGAAACGCCGATCGGGATGGAAATCGGCGTCATCGCCCACCAGGCCGATTCCGTAAACGCCGCGGTTAACGGGTTCATCATCAGCCTCGCCGAAGCTCTGGCGATCGTCATTGGCGTACTCATGCTGGCGATGGGCCTGCGCAGCGGAGTGCTGATCGGTTTCATTCTGCTGCTGACCGTCCTGGCGACGCTCATCGTCATGAGAATGCAGAACATCATGCTCGAGCGCATCAGCCTGGGAGCGCTGATCCTCGCGCTCGGCATGCTGGTGGACAACGCAATCGTGGTGGTCGAGGGCATCCTCGTGAACCTGCAGCGCGGCATGGACCGCATCAAGGCCGCCAGCCAGACGGTCCAGCAAACGATCTGGCCGCTGCTGGGCGCCACGTTCGTTGCGGTGCTCGCATTTGCCGCCATCGGCGTCTCGCAGGATTCCACAGGTGAATACTGCCGCTCGCTCTTCCAGGTGATCCTTATCTCGCTGATGATGAGCTGGGTGCTGGCGATCACGGTGACGCCGCTGTTCGGCGTGATGTTCCTGAAGGGTGCAACCGTCGGCGACGGCGACCCGTACGGGGGCATCCTCTTCCGGGCCTACCGCGCCCTCGTCTCGTTCTGCATGAGGGTGCGTTGGGGGACGGTCGTACTGATGCTCGTCATGCTGGTGGTGGCGATTCGCGGGTTTGGCTTCGTCAAGCAGAGTTTCTTCCCCGATTCGACGCGGCCGCAGTTCATGGTGCACTACTGGCTACCCCAGGGCACCCACATCAGCCGCACGCAGGGTGATCTCGCACAGATTGAAACGCACCTGCGGTCGATGGACGGCGTGACGGATGCTTCCTCGTTCGTCGGTCGCGGCGCGCTCCGCTTCCTGCTGACCTACACCCCCGAAGACGCCAACAGTGCCTATGGAATGCTCTTGGTGAGCGTCGACGACCACGGGAAGATTGCCCAACTGATTCCGGAAGTGCAGGCGTACCTGGACGAGACCTTCCCGGACGCGCAGGCGTTTCCGCGACAGTTCATGCTCGGGCCGGGTGACGCACAGAAGATCCAGGCCCGTTTCCGGGGTCCGGACCCGGATGTTCTGCGCGGACTGGCCGCAGAAGCTCGCTCAATCATGCTCGCCGAGCCCGGCGCCACCACCGTGATGGATGACTGGCGACAGCGCACACCTCTGATTCGCCCGCTCATCGCGGAGACCCAGGCGCGCAACGCGGGCGTCACCCGTGCGGAGATCGCCCAGGCGCTGCAAGCCGCCTTTGAAGGGATGCGTATCGGCATGTACCGCGAAGGCGACAAGCTGCTGCCCATCATTGCGCGCAGTCCGCGGAACGAACGCGGCGACGTCGAGAATCTCCTGGACGCCCGGATCTGGAGCCCGGTGGCCCGCCAAGCCATTCCCATCAGCCAGGTCTTGCGCGGCTCCGAGAGCCGTTCCGAGAACTCGATTGTTCGCCGCAGGGATCGTCTGCCCACGCTGACCGTCAAGTGCGATGCGGAGTCGGGGCCGGCCAGTGTCTTGTTCGAGCAGCTCCGCCCGAAGATCGAAGCCCTCGAGCTGCCGCCGGGGGTCACCCTGGAGTGGGGCGGCGAGTACGAGGACTCGCGCGACGCCCAAGCCGGGCTGGCGGGGAAGATGCCGATCGTTGCGCTGCTGATGGTGCTGGTGGTGATTGTCCTGTTCAACTCGATCCGTCAACCGCTGATCATCTTCCTGACCGTGCCGTTGGCCCTCATCGGCGTAACCGCGGGGCTACTGCTGACCAACCAGCCGTTCGGTTTCATGGCGATCCTGGGCTTCCTCAGCCTCAGCGGCATGATGATCAAGAACGCCATCGTCCTGATCGATGAGATCAACCTGCAGGTCCGTAGCGGTAAAGAGCCTTTCATGGCCGTGGTGGACTCGGGGGTCAGCCGCGTGCGACCGGTCTCGATGGCTGCCCTGACCACCGTGCTCGGCATGATCCCCCTGCTGACCGACGCGTTCTTCGTGGCGATGGCGGTGACGATCATGTTTGGACTAGCGTTCGCCACCGTCCTGTCGCTCGTTGTGGTTCCGGTGCTGTATGTCTGCTTCTTTCGAGTTCGATCACCTGCCCCGTAGGGTGTGCTGCGTCGCGGGCTGAGGGACTTCACGGCGGGGCTACACCGTCTTGCGGAACTTGCCGTCCCCTTCGTTGACCAGCTTGCTGAACCCCAGGCGTTTGAGGTTCTTGTCGCCGAGTTGGTTTTTGGTGCCCGGACGCGTGTCTACGCGACACGTACTAACGACTCGAACGACCGGCACGCCGCAGGCTGGACAAGCCGAGAGCGGTGGGTCGTGCATCCCGTGGCGAAACTCGAACGGTCCGGCGCAGTGCTCGCAGGTGTGTTCCGGAGCTTTGGCTTGGTATTCGTAAACCGGCATCGTCTGGTCTCCACCTGCCCCATCTTAGACCGCCGCGGAGTCGCTGAACAGTTCCAGCCGGTCTCCGGGGATCCCGCAGAACAGGAGCTTCCGGCTCGCGGTCGTCCCGCAGTGCGGTAAAACTCGACGAGCGCGGTGGCTGTCATCAGCCCCGCGCTCGTCCCACCCCGTATTGCGGCTGAGTAAGAATACCCCCTACTCACTCGAGCCGTTGTCCTCCAGCATCTTCCGAAGGTAGGTGTTCTCTCGTCGGGTGGCTTCCAGGTCGAACAGCAGGTACTTGATTGACAAACGCAGGAAATCGATGCTCTCCTGCAGATTGCCCACCGTCTCCTTGAGCTGTTTGTGGCGGGCCTTGGTTTCCTGGGCCAGCATCTCGAGCTTGCGACGCTCGTCTTCCGGTAACGTACCGATCTCAGCCACAAGCTCGGCGAGTTTGTGCTGGAATGTCTGCTCGTTCATCATAACCTCTTCCCCCAATCCTCATAAAGCCATGGCCTCCTTGCCCAAATTGTACTGTATCCCCTGTTTGACACCAGCCCTCCTGGTGGTGCCTACCCAGTCTCCCAGGTATGGTAGCATGGGTTATGCCATGAGCCGGTGGCGGCTGGCTTGGCGGGGAGGTGTGGATAATCCTCTTGTCGACAACATGTTACGGAGGGGGATGGCATGATCGTGCAGGACCCGTCCCGCGCCGCTCTAGGCGTTGATGATGCAGCGAGGCAACACGTCGCGTAGCCGCAGAGATGCGATAGGCGTGGTAAAGGGCGGCAGTTTAAGAGGTTACATTAGCGTGGCCTGAGAGCTGCGCCAGTGGCACGGTGATGGTGGGCTTGCCCCTTGGACGCGGGTGCTTGATGCCGCGTCGCAGGCCCGATACTCGGGGCATGGTCCGAAGGTAGGGTGACGGCGGGCTATGCCCCACCCGGAGAATGCCGCGGCGATCCGACCGGGCGTCCTAGTAGAACACCGTGATGATCAGATGGGGATCAGCACGTTTCCCTTCGAAAACGCCGATCGTGGATGTAGCGAATTTGAGACGAATGCTCGCACTACGGTCGATCCATTCGTTGATCTCGCGATTCAGGTAGGCAACGGCGCCGTCATTGAGCTTGGTATGAAACGTCCGACAGCGCGTAGCCATCGGGCTGGCTGGGTCCGCGGGGTTCTCCAATGCGGAATCATCGTACGTGCCCATCCCGAGCTGCGTCTCGGAAAGTCCGCGCACCTGGGTCGCAGACGAAGATTGAGCGGCCGGTTTGGCGGGTTCCTCGTCGACCAGAGAGATCGTCTCCAGATCCTCACTGGGCTTGGCACCTCCCTGACCGCCGGACTTCTCCTTCTCCTGGAGACAGTGCGCGCAGAGCAACTGGCTCTCCCAATAACCGGCGATTCCGGTGTCCAGATGCTCACGGTAGATGCTGGCCCCACAGCCTTCACACTGGCGCATCTGCTCTTCCGCCATGGCGTTAACTCCTGCGTGCGAATCATGTCCCCAGGCTCGGATCGACCGGCCAAGCCGGTGCGGACCGGTCCCCGAGCCCCGTATCCGCCTGCCCCAGTGCCCTCCGCCGCTGCCGGAGGGTAACCGCGTACAGCCCCATTCTGGGGCGATTGTACACTCCCAGATTGCCCCCGTCTGCGCCTGCCCCGGCGATTAGAGACTGTTGAGCACCGATCAGGGCTGTTCCTGCCGGGGCGTGGACGGGTTGGGCGGTCGCCCGGAGGAAGTTCCTCCCGGGTGGAGAGTCGTCAAGTAGCGCGGGCGGATTACAGCCCCCTCCACCCCCCCTTCCCCCGGAATCCGGAGAGACCGTGAACCTGCGCATTTCATCTAACTTAACGGTAAAGTCGTCGACTACAGGCGGTCGGGCTGGGTAGGGAGGCCCGGCCACCACTGCCCGGACGGCCGTTCTGGGGCTGCAGCCCTTGCTCGGGGAGGCGGTACTGGGGAAGCCAAAGTGAGCGAACTTCGGTGGGAGTTGAAAGCCGGCGGGAAGCCGATAGAATAGTTAATAGTTGAATGAGTTCAAAGTCGCTTGATGGAGAGACGACATGGCAGCAAAGGGGAGTTTGTCGACGCAGACGCTCGACAGCTTGTTGAAGAACTTACTGGTTCTGGCACGCACGGTGGAGCGCGCGCTGGGGCAGGAGGCGGTAAAAGCGGCAGTAAGCGAGCACCTATCGCCCTCCAAGGTGCAGATTCTTCGCCTTCTCGGCGTCCGCACCAGCCAGACTTCAAGCCAGATCGCCCGGTTTCTGGCCGTGAGCAAGCCGGCGGTGACCCAACTGGTGGACTCGATGGTCCGCCGGCGGATGGTGGTCCGCAAGACCGCCAAGCACGATCGACGGGAAGTGGATCTGCGGCTGACGGAGAAGGGCAGGCGGGCGTACCTGGCAATCCGGCGTGAGCAGCAGCACATGTTGCGCAGCGCAGCCAAACGCGGTCCGAGCACGGGCGGTACGACTCAGTGGAACAAGACACTGTCCGAGGTGACCGAGTCGCTGGCCCACGCATGCGGCGCCTTCGAGGAGTACTGCCTGCAATGCGGGGCGCATGATGAAGATAGCTGCGTGCTGAGCGGCGGCAAGTCTGACTGCCTGTTCGCACAGGGCGAGAAAGGCCGTGGGGCGGACGCCAAGAAAAGCGCCACCCGGGGCACAGCTAAACGCACCAAGACCAAGACCAAGGCCAAGGCCACCACAAAGAAGAAGGTCAGAAGGCGCTAGGACCGTCGCAGGTGGCGTTCGGTTCTACGAGCATCAAAGCAGGTGGACGGGCTGGGTCATGATCCCAGTTCGTCCACCTGCTTCTGGTGAGGCCCGGGCTTGCGAATGCAGGGCGGCGTGTAAAACGCATCACGTTTCAATCTCGTGATCCACTCAGTAAGTCGGGTGGCATGGGTAAGCTCTGCTTACCGGTGCGGCTCGTCGAATGCGCACGGGCAAACAAGTTTGCCCATGGCACCCGGCGAGCAGGATTGCGGTCGGAGCCACACCACGTCACAATCGTCGTATGACTCGAAGGAGCCGCCCACGCGAGTCCGGTCATAAGGAGCGCGGGGGACGCCGTTCGCGGCGTACCCGCGTCGACAAGTCCGGCGAGCATCGCCGCCAGGACTCCGTCCACACACCTCCCCCATTCCACGTTCCTGCGCCACCCCGCACGCCGCCGCTGATGACCCTCGGGTGCGTGGTTGCGGTGCTGATCGCTACGGGTTTGGCATTCGCTCCCGCCTTGCACAACGAGTTCGTCCACTGGGACGACGACACCAACCTCGTCAAGAACACTCACATCCGCAGCCTCTCTGCGGAGAGTCTCAAATGGATGTGGACCTCATCGCTCCTGGGTGTGTGGCAACCGCTGAGCTGGACGATCACCGCTCTCGAATACCGCATCTTCGACGGCGCGGACCAGGAGAAGTTCAGTCGCGGGATGCACTCGGTCAGCATCGTGCTCCACGGTTTGGCGGCGGTGCTCGTGTTCTTCGTCGCCCGCCGCCTCATCGCTCTGGCGACCCCCCAAGCTGCGGATCGTTGCGTCCCGGGCCTGAACATGGGGGCGCTATTCGCTGCGCTGGCGTTTGCGGTCCACCCGTTTCGAGTAGAAACAGTGGCTTGGGCCTCGGGCCAGCCCTACGTTCTGGCTTTGGTCCCGGCGTTGGCCTCCGTGTGGAGCTACCTGCGTGCCCAGGAGACCGGGCGTCTGTGCTGGCACGCAGCGGCGCTGGGTTTCTTGGCGGCGTCCCTGTTGTGCAAAGCCATGGCGGTCCCGCTGGTGGCGGTGTACCTAGTGCTGGATTTCTACCCGCTACGCCGGATCGGAGGCGCCGCCGGGTGGAATCCGCGCCGGGTCATCCGCGTCATACTGGCTAAGGTCCCTTATGCAGTCCTGGCGATTGCGGTGATCGTGCTCACGATCTGGGCGACCTGGGAGAACAAGAACTACAAATCCACCCCGTTTACCTCCAAGGTGACCACCGCATCGTTTTGCACGATGTTCTACGTGTGCTTGACCTTTGTCCCCTACCGCCTGTCTCCGTACTACTGGGCGCCGACGTTCTTCCAGGACGGAGAAGCCCTGCGAAGCGGAGCGGCTTTGGCGTTCGTGGTGGTGCTGGTGGTGCTAGTCCTCCTGCGTCGCCGTCTGCCCTGGTTGCTGGCGGTCTGGAGTGCCTATGTGCTGATCCTGCTGCCGAATACGGGGCTGGTCAAGCACGGCGGCCAGATCACCGCGGATCGCTATTCGTATCTCTCGTGCATCGGCTGGGCCATCCTGGTAGGAGCGCTGTGGTTGCGGATCTGGGGGGCGTCGCCCCACCGAAGCCGGCTCATCGTCCGGGGAGCGATTTCGGTCTTCTCTCTCGCGCTTGTGGTTGGGCTGGTGTCGATGACGCGCGCGTACTGCGCAGAATACCGGGACTCCGTAGCCATCTGGACCGCGATGGTCGAGCGCAACCCGCGGTTCAACATGGGCTACTACAACCTCGCCAAGGCCCACAAGCGACCCTGCGCAGAGCTACGCCGCCAGGCCCGGGAGGCTGACCCGGAGGTCGCCGCAGGGTTGCGCCGCGAGGCGGCGGACCGCTACCGACGCGCGGAGGAGAATTACCGCAAAGCCATCGCACTCTACCCCCGCTACCCGGACGCCAACGTTGATCTGGGCAACATGATCATGGCGGGCCACGTACCCGGCGGCGTGGAGCAGGCCATCGAGCACTACCAGACTTCGCTGCGGGGCAGGCCCGGGTTTCACATGGCCCACCTGAACCTCGGGCATGCCTACATACGTCTCAAGCGTTTTGACCAGGCGATTGAGCACCTGGAGGCGGCAGAAGCTGACGCCCTGCGCGTGGGCCAGACCGGCCGTCTCCCCAGCATTCGCCGAGCCCTGGAGCGGGCCCGCGCCAAAGCGGCGACGTCCCGAGGGACAGGGCGATGAACTGGGTGCTCCCTCGCCTCCGCGGTGGGTGATGCCCCATCGATTCGGGTGAAACGGAACTGGTGCTGCGTCACACCTGGGTCGATGAGTAATCGGAACCGCGCCCGTGAGGAAGCGGTTGACTGATACGCATTCTGGCTAGTTCTCGCGCTTACCCCATCCGGTTCGACAGACGGTCAGCAACCGGTGTTGCGTGGTATGGGCGATACGCATCACGTTTCAATCTCGTGATCCACTCGGTTTGGTGGGTGGCATGGGTAAGCTCTGCTTACCCGTGCAGCGCGCCGATAACACACGGGCAAACAAGTTTGCCCATGCCACCCGACGCAAGCACCCTCGGTGCCCGCAGCCTCAGTGTGTCGGAGCATTAGTCGCGCTGTTCGTCTTCGGCGACACGGATGTCGATCAGGTCGGATTGTTCACCGTCTGAACTGGTGTCCGATCTGGTTGCCGTACTGCTCGATCCGTTCTCGGATGACGCGGCGATGGTCGGGGAGGGAATGACCACCCGCACGCGCGAGTCGCCCAACGTGAGCGTATCTCCCGAATGGAGCGCCCCGAAGCGGGTGGCTTCTTCGTTGATAGCCAATCCGTTCTCACTCAGCAGATCGCAGATTACCGGTCGACCGTTCAGCAGAAACACGGCGGCGTGGGCGCGGGAGACACGCCGGTCCTGCAGCACGAAGTCGGCGCCGCGCTTGCGGCTGATCACGTTTACGTCGCGCAGGAGTTTGACCAGCGGTCCGTTGCCGACGGTCTTCAGGGCCAGCACGGTAGGCGTGGGTTCGAGATTCAACACGGAAGATCCCGTACCATCTCCCGTGGGTGCATCCCGCAGCTCGACGTTGATCTCCCAGTCGGCGATGCGGATGATGTCGCCGTCGGAGAGCGGCTCACACTCAGCCCGCAGACCGTTGAGAAAAGTCCCGGTCTTGGACATCAAATCGCGCAGGTAGACGGACTCCCCAGTGTTCACGATGGCGCAGTGTACGGCGGCGACGCTGGAGTGCTTGAGGGTGATCTTGCACCCCGGACGCGATCCGACCAGGGCGACCGCCCGGCGCAGGGCGATGCTCTGCCCGGTGCCCGAACCGCTGAAGATAGACGCAGTGATCCGCTTGCCGTTTGACGGGGCTGGGGGAGTGAATTGGGTATCCGTTGGAGATGCCACGTTCAGCTCCGCGTCTCTTCCGGTTGGGCACATCCTCGCGCACACCATACCAAGCTACGGGGCGCAAACCACAACCCGAATACGTTCAACCAACACCACTGCGAAGCCACTAATAGTTTACGATCCCCACAACGCGATGTCCAGTCTCCACTGGGCTGGTTTCCGGCGGATCTTGCCCATTTCAGTTCTCGACGCGGGGTGGCCCCCGAAACCGGAGGGAGGGGCGTTCGCCCTATAAGCGCCTCGCGGCAGCCGGCATCAGCACCCACCCCGCAGCACCCCCCGGATCGTCGCCCACCGGCGCTGCAAGGAATGCTCCGCCGCCACCATCTCGCAAGCCGGCGCCGATCGCCGGATATCAGACGCCGGTGTGGAGATAGCCTTGCGGATCAGGGCCTGTAGAGCGTCCGCCGTCTGGTACTGGGGTAGCAGCTCGAGAACGCCTGCCGTCTGGGGGTGCAAAACCCCGAGCGCAGAGTCCGGAGACCGGAGGATGGCCCACCCTCCGGCAGCCACCACCTCGAGCACCCTCGGGACGGCGGCGGCGGTGAAGAGCGGGAACACGACGGCGCGGGCGCATTGATACAGCTCATTACACACCGTGGGGCTGGGGATCGGGCCGGCGGCAATATTCCCCACCTCGCGATCGTGGGTCCAACCGTTTCCCCACAGCTTCACGGCGAACCCGCTGCGGGCTAGGCGGACCGCCAAGGCTCGCACAACCGTCGTAGGAGCCAGTCGCGCCCGGAGCACGTGCACGAACTTCTCGCGCACCTGATCCGCGGTCATCTTGATCCGCAGGGACCGCTCCGCCTCAATCACGATCTGCTCGGCTATCGCCGGTGTGTATGTGCTTGCCCGGCGGGCGGTCAGCTCCCGCATCTTCTCCCACAGGGCTATCTGACTCTCGTGCCGGATACCGGCAGCCTCCGCGGAGTCGTCCACCGCATCGGCGAAGATTGCCACGTCACATTCCAGCTCCCGTCGTCGCTCCGCGGCGATCTCGAGGGGGCGATAGCAGCAGGTGTTCACCCCGGGTTCGAGCAAGTGGACTCGTTCCTCAGCCACCCCCGCCTCCCGCAGTTGGTCACAGAGTGCGCGTGTGGCTGCGAACATCTCGTGGGCTCGACCGCCATGTTTCAGGGGCAGGGCGCTCGGTGAACTGCCCGGCAAGAACCACGACGCCACCGGCAGGTCCGCGGGAACCAGGTCGGTGAGGCTGCCCAGACCGGCGTTGACCGTCAGCACCATACCGGCGTGGTGATCGCACAAGGTCTGCAATCGTGCCACGTTATGGCACTCTCCGGGCCCGGTGGGGGCTGACCACGCCACCGGCCAGCCCAGCTCGCCTGCCGCCGCCGCCAGCCCGGTCACCGTCGATACGGCCTCGAGACGAGTATCCCAGGAGAGTATCGCAACGCGGGGGCGGGCGTCATCGGTGCGGGTCTGAGCCCGCATAGCGTCCGCGGCCCCACTAATGCGTTTCGCCTGTTCAGCCAGAACGGCATTCGCCGCCGCTTCGCTCGCCGCTCGAAACCGGTCAAACTCTGCGGAGGTCTTAGCCGGGTGAACCAGCAGGCGGTGCGGAAAATCATACCCGGGGTGGGCACGCAGGAAGGCGGGTAGCACGTCTTCAATAGGGCCGAAGGTCAACGGTACCAATCGTCCGCTACGAAGATAATCCGCCAGGTCCAGCAGGTGCATCACCAGCTTGACGCCAAGAGGATCCTCTTCGTAGGCAAAGACCGCTCTGTGCGCGGCGAGCTGCGCGCACAGGAGGTGGGCCTCCAAGCCCGTCCCCAGCACCGGGAGGATTGCATTGGCCCCGCCCGCATCAAAATGTTCGATCAATCCTGGAGCGCTGACCGAAGGCATGGAAGTACGTCCCAGCCAGCGTTTTCCGGCGTCACCAGCCAACCGAAAGGTGGGGTGACCATCGCGACCCAGGGCCGGTTCCACCGTCGTCGGAATGGGAAGATCGTCAAGACGTTGGGCCACGTCCGGTTGGAGAACCGCCAGCGCCGCAAGATTGCACTTGAAGCGCTCTGGGTTCCATCCGGTCGGGGGCGCGTCATTGGTAGCGGACATGCTCCCCCCATCCGCGCTAGACCGCAGTGGTGCGCATGCGGATCACCATCATGGCGACCAGGAAACCCACCCACAGAACCCACATGCCTCCAACCAGAACCATCGGCCACGCCGGCCGCGGCGACGAATCCCCGGCGGGCAACTCGTGCTCCAGCCCGGTGGGGGCGTGCTTCTCGGGCCGTGCTTTCGTCTCCGATTGCACCGTGCTCATGTTATGTCTTCTCCCGCGCCAGCCCGTCCGGTGAACGTCAGCCGGAATGGTTCTGAGGATCTTCCGCTCTAATCGATGCGTCGCCGAACTCCACACCCACCCGGCGCATTCCATCCGGCATGGTCAGGCCAATCGCCCAACGGTTGTGCTCACCACGCGGAGACCATTCTATCCCACCGGTCGCAGCCCGGAAAGCGGGCGGATTCGGAGGCGAGAGAGAGTGTGTGAGATGCCTCGGCTGGAGACGGCGAATCGCGCCGTTGCGGATGCGTGTCAGACGCATCCGGCGGGAACCGCGTCAACAGTCTGGGTCTCGGTTGCCGGCGTCGGCGTCCACTGCAACTCACCGCGATGGCGGAGCAGAGTGCGCAACGCCTCGGCCGTGACGGGGACGTTGCCCAGTTGACTGATTTCGATGGCGGCAGCTGCGCTGCCCAGGTAAGCTGCGGAGGTCAGGCTGGCCCCCGCAGCGTGGGCCAGGGTCGCCGTAGCCAGGAGCGCGTCGCCACATCCCAGGCGATCCACAATCCGGTCGGCGAACGAGGGCAGGTGCTCACTGATCAGGCGGCCGCCCCACTCGGAAGAACGCGGATCCTGGCTGCCGCGGTCGAAGACCACCAGCCCGCGCTTGTCCAGGGTCACCAGGAGGTGCTTGGCCCGGGTCTCCTGGAGCAGTCTCCACGCCACGGACGAAAGCCCATGCTCGAAGGCGTGCAGCATCGAGCGCATCTCCCGCTCGCTGGGGCAGAGTAGATCGACCTGGTCGAAGTGGAGCAGATTGCCATGCGGACCGCTAACGTCCGCGGCTATCGTATGGACCTTGCGGCGTACGCTGTGCAACACGCGCTCGAGCAGCCCCCGGGTCAGCATTCCATAACCGAAATCGCAGAAGATCAGCGCGTCGGCTTCCTCGGCGGCGTCCTCCAGGACCTCGGCGAAGCGGCGTTCCGCCACGCTGTCCAGGGGTTCGGGTTTGCCCCGTTCCACCTTCAGCAGCTTATCCTCGTCCACCAGGTAGCGCGTCTTCTCCACCAGTTCATCGCGCGAAGGGATCAGGCGAGTCTCGATGCCCTCTTCCTCGAGCACCTGCTCCGCGTAGTGCGAAGCTTCATCCACCGCCACGGCGCTCACCAGTTTGACCTGGGCTCCCAGGGCAGCCGCGTGACGAGCCACAATCGCCGCACCACCGGCATACCGCCGCTCGCTCAGGCGCGACAGGGACATCACCGGCGACTCGCTGGCTACGTCGATCACATCGCAAAAGACGTATCTGTCCAGCACTACGTCGCCGGCTACAACCACCCGCAGACCGCGGAAGCGCTCGAGCACCTCGGCGAGCTGCTCCTGGTGCAGCTCATGGCGGCGGCAGATTGTCTGAAGGCGACGCAAAGCCAGCTCGGCATCGGGGGACAGCGACTCGATCAGCTGGCTGGAGCTGAACACCACGTCGCCGCTGGAGAAAATCACCCGTCCGCCCTGCTGCTCGACAACTTCGCGCTCGCGGAGGAAACCCGGATCGCGGGAGAACTCGTACTCGCGTCCCTTGACATAGACATCCGGGGCGACTGCGGAGAGGACTTCTTCGGCGGTGGGTGCGGCGTCCACGCATACCCAGTCCACGAATTCCAAAGCTGCCAGATTCTCCGCCCGCAGCTCCTGGGGGATATACGGGCGGTCGAATCCTTTGGCGATGGCGGCGTCACCCGTCAGCGTGACGATGAGCACGTCACCCTGTCTGCGGGCGAATTCCAGATAGCGAATGTGTCCGGGATGGACGATGTCGAAGCACCCGTGACAGTGAACGATGCTCCTGCCGGCCTGGCGGGCCTGTCGGGTGGCGGCGACCAGCTCCTCCCGGGTGACGATCTTGCGGTGAAAGTCGTGGTCCATCTTCTCCAGATCCTGCGATCCTGCTTCCAGGCGAATAGTCACCGATGTTATCGGCTGCTAGACCGGCTGTATCTGAAGTGAAAACGCGGTTTTGGGCAGGAGGTGGATTGCTTTTCGGGCCTATCTACCTACCATGGCGCGACTTGGCGCGGTGATAGAGGGGGGGGATTCCCTGGTTTGGCGGTCAAGGTGCACGGTATCGGTGTGCCCGCAGCAGCCTGAGTATTAACGATGCTCTGGACTCTCCAACTGTACATCTTCCGCGAGACGGGCAAGACCTTCCTGCTCACCGCCCTGGGGCTGATGGTGGTGCTGGGCCTGGGCGGGGGCATCACCAACATGATTCAGTTGGACCAAGTCAGCGCCTGGCAGATGGTCAAGCTGATGGGGTTTGTCCTGCCGGTGGCCCTGGCCCTGACCCTGCCGATCGCCGCGTTGTTCAGTGCGGCGACGACCTACGGGCGGTTGAGCGCGGACAACGAATTCGTAGCCTGCCGCAGTGGGGGCGTGAACATCCTGACCCTGCTGGCTCCCACGCTGGTGCTCAGTCTTATCTCCGCCTTGATTACCTTCGGGTTCATCAGCTACGTCATCCCCGGCCTGATCCAGAATCTCAACCGCATGATCCGGGCCGATCTGGAGCAAATCGTGGTGAGTGGGCTGCGCCGGCCGGGCGGGTTCGCTGTCGCCGACTACCGATTCTACGCGGATCATTCCGCAGTGGCGGGCAACGCCGAGGACGAGAAGGGGGAGTGGGTGCGTCTGGACGGCATCGTCTTCGTCGAGACCGACGGCGATGAGTGGGTGCGTTACGGAGCGGCGGAGACAGTCGCCATGGCGGTCGACACCAGCAAGGAGGTGCCCACGATCACCGCTGATCTCTGGGGGATGAGCGTGATCAGCCATCACACCCGCGACTTGGCTGAGGCTCCGGAGCACCAGAAGCTCCCGCCGTTTTCGCTTCCACAGCGTTTCAGCACCAAGATCAAGTGGCTGAATCTGGGTGAGCTGATCTACTACCGCACTCATCCGGATGAGTGGCCCGACGTTCGCGACCGGATCGACAAGCTGCGTGCGCTGGTCGGCGCTGCGCGCTTCTACCGCCGAGTCGCCGAGGAGTTCATGACCGGCGGTGGGCACATCCGGGTGGGGGATGATGCGGTCACCTACGAGCTGCGTGCCGATCAGGTCCGCCCGGACCCCGAGGACGGGCGTCTCCAGTTTCGCGGAAGTGTGGAGATCCGCGAGCGCTCCCCGCGCGGGGTCCGCACCATCACCGGCGACCGCGCCGTGCTCCGGGCGGATCCCCGGAGTGATTTCGACGATACGCAGATTCGTCTCGAGGTCTTCGATAACGTCACCCTGTCCGATCGTACGGACTCGGGGAGCACGATTCGCAAGCAGCGAGTTCGGTTAGATCCGTTCCACCTGGACCCGGCGATCAACTCGGATGTCGCCTCGATTTCAGCGGCGCGGTTGCTGGGAGATCCGGAGCTGTCCGTCCCCGAGAAAGCTGCGACCGTGCTGCGGGCCGAGGCGGTCGCGGAACGTGCGGAGACGGTCCGGGACATTACTGGGGTGATTCACACGCGCTGTGCGTTCAGCGTCAGTGTGTTTGGGCTGGTGGTACTTGCCGCGGCGCTGGGGATTGTGTTCCGGGGTTCACATGTGCTCACGGCGTTCGGGATTGCCTTTGTCCCGGCCGTGTTCGTGATTGTCACCATCGTTGCCGGTCGGCAGATGGCGGAAAAGGCCGGCACGGTAGCTGCGGGCCTGGCCTTGCTGTGGTCGGGCATTGTGATCGTGGGCGGGCTGGACGCCTGGGTATTGTTTCGCGTCTTGCGACGCTAAGCGGGCAGCGCTGAGATGACCATCCTGGACCGATACATTCTTCGCTCGCTGATCGTCAACTACCTCATCGCCTTGGCGGTGATGATGAGTCTGTACATCGTGCTGGATCTGCTGGTGAACATGGATGAGTTCACCGAAAGTGGTGCCCCAGCCGAGACGGTTATCGCCGGGATTGTCAGTTACTACGGAAACAACCTAGTCTTGTACTTCGCCCAGCTCTCGGGGGTGATCACCCTGTTCGCCTGCCTCGCGGCGGTGGCGCGGATGCGCCGGCAGCACGAGATGACCGCGATCCTGGCGTCCGGAGTGAGCATGTATCGCATCGCCGCGCCGGTGATCGCCTTCGGGCTGTTCACCGGAACGCTCTGGTTCGTGGATACCGAACTGATTATTCCCTCGGTGGCTCACAAGCTCGCTCGCCGCCACGACGATGCCCTGGGGCAAAAGACGTTCGGCGTGTGGTTCCTGCGGGACCGCGACAATGCGCTCCTTTCCGCTCAGAGGCTCGATCCGTCAACGAGCACGATGAAGCGCATGCTGGCGATGTACCGTGACGACTCCGGCCGAGTCAGCCACGTCGTCCACGCGGAGCAGGCCCGCTGGGTCCCTGACGAGCTGTATGACTCGGGAGGAGTCTGGGAACTCGATCGCGGACTCCTGCAGCGCCGCCGCACGGCGGACCGGGATAGTCTCGGCCCGCACAGCCGCGTCGAAACCGAACCGATCCGGTACTACCAGAGCGACCTCAGCCCCGAGGCTATCCAACTGCGGCAATCATCGCAGTGGGTTCAGTACTTGGGTTCGTTTCAACTGGCTCGATTGGTGGAGGACGGAGAGCTGGATTCCAGACGCATCCAGCACATCAAACACGTGCGCTTCACCACGCCGATCGTCAATCTGATCCTCCTGCTGCTGGGCCTACCCTTCATGCTCGGAGCCGCTCCGGGCAGTGTGTTGAACGACGGCGCCCGTTGCCTGGCGGTTTGCGGGCTCTGCTTTCTGCTCGCCTTTGCGGGCCAGAATGTCAACCTGGACGGTCCGCTGGCCGCGCTTCCGAGCTGGCTGCCGATCTTCCTATTCACCCCCGTCGTCGTGGTGCTGTTCGACCGAGTCAGGACGTGACCGGATGACTGGGGGAGGCGCGACCGCTAGACGTCATGCAGGCGATCGGTGCGTCGCGGGTGCTGGCGAGCGGCACAACCGAGCCAGGAGCAAGACCGCTAGCAGAATGCTCGATCCGACAACGAACATCTGAAACACTCCCCCGGGAACGCCCAGAGCCACCGCCGCGTCGTATGGCTCGCTGTGCACCGGTCCCCAGAGGATCGAACGCCGCAGACCCCAGGATGGCAACGTGTAGGTCAGCACGTCGATCCACCACAGGCTCAGCACGATCAGCACCAGTCGGCCCCACCCCTGCCACCGGCGTACCCAAAGCAGCACCGTGGCGCCGACCGCCACAAACAGCGTGCTCAGCGAACCTGCCAGGTCGGTGAGATGTCGGCCGGTGCTGGTGGGGATGTCCGCTATGGAGCAATACCCGTAACGCTGGGGCCACCCGGTCCAGGCTGGCTCGGGCCAGAGTTGGATACCGAGCACCTCGACTCCGGTGATCCGACCGCCGCAGATCACGCTGATCAGTCCGTGCCCGACGACCTCATGCCACGCCGTCCCCACCGCCAGACCAAGGGCCAGCAGCAGAATGTACGTCGGGATTGCCCGGGCAAGCCTCATTTCGCTCATTCCTCGGCACCGCGACCCATGCGCACTCAATGGATTCCATCATCCCCTTCCAGCCGACCATCGTCCAGGCGCAAGGCCATCGCACCGCGCAGCCAAACTCCGACTGGGCGCAGACACTTCGCCAGAGCGGGTGCCCCATCCCTTCCAGGGGTGGGGGAACTGCGCCCCATCAGAGCCCGGAGCGCAAGCGACTGGTCACCTCCCCCTTGCACGTTTCGCGCCGACCGTCGAACATGCTCGCGTGTCCGGCGACAGCAGGCTTGCAGGTGTTCAATGCAGATGGAGGTGGGTTAGTGGTACGTATCGGTGGTCGAGTTTCCGTTGGTCTGATGATCCTGGTCATTCCCGCCGGCTGTCATCAGCCGGGCTCCTCCTCGAACTTCATCGATCGCCAGATAATCGGCGAAGTGCTCATGCACAGTGAGTTTTCCGCCAACCTCCGGGAGTTGTGTGTGCCCGGAGGACGGTTGAGCGGGTCGCCCAACGGTCACCAGGCAGAGCGCTACGTGGCGGACCGACTGGTGGCCTACGGCCTGGAGAGTGTTCACCTCGAGCCATTCGAGATGGTCACCTGGAGGGACCGTGAAACGAAGGTCACCGTCCTAGGCCAGCCGCCGCACGTGGTGGAGGGGGCTCTGTCGCTGGGCAATTGTCTGAGCACTCCGGAGGAGGGCATTACCGCGGAGTTGCTTGACGCCGGGCAGGGCAGCGCCGAGGAGTTGGCGGCGGTCGGAGAAACGCTCCGTGGCAAGTTCGCCCTGGTCCGGGAGGGTGGGCTGCACCGGGGTGAGAAGATGGCCTTGGCCGTTGAGTACGGTGTGGCTGGTCTGCTGCAGGTATCGAAGCTCGAAGACCGGGCTCGCGTCGGTCAGTGTCATCCCGAACCCCGTCCCCAGCCTGGGATTGCCATACCCGGTGCGGAAGGCGCTCGGCTGGCGGAGCGCCTCGCCTCGGGGGAGCAGATCCGTATCAATGTCCGGGTGCTGGCGGATGCGTGGGAGGCGGAGCCCAACAACGTGGTCGGCGAGATTCCCGGTTCCGGGCGCTTGGCTGAGGAGGTCGTCATCCTGGCGGCCCACCTGGACAGTTGGCACTTGGCGGAGGGGGCGTTGGACAATGGCAGCGGTGCGGCGACGATCCTCGAAGCTGCCCGGGCTCTGGCGGCGGTGGACTGGCAGCCGCGCCGCACCGTGCGTCTCATCTGGTTCATGGGCGAGGAGCACGGGCTACATGGCAGCCGTGCCTACGTTCGTGCGCATGGTGACGAGCTTGACAACATCGTCGCGGTGGTCAATGTGGACATGCCCGGTTCGCCGCGCAGGCTGAGCACCTTTGGCCACGAAGAAGTTATGGACTTCCTGCGCGCGGTCAACGCCGATCTGCGTGGGTTTGAGATCAGCGACGAGATCGGTAACGCCAGTTGGACAGCCAGCGACCACGCCCCCTTCATGAAGGAGGGGGTCTGCGCGATCTCCCTCGGCGGCGACTGCGGTCCGGGCGTGAAGTACTACCACTCTCACGGAGATACGTACGAGCAGGTCGATCGTCGCGGGACCGTTCAGTCAGCCGCGGCGCTGGCCATGCTGGTCCGCCGTCTGGCGGACATCCCCCAACGCCCCACCGAGCGGCTCGATCCGGTCGCTTTGGCGGAGAAGATGGGCTGGGATCGCGACTGATTCCAGAAGCAGATTGATCCTACCGCTCAGGACCCGCATCGGATTGATGGAGCCGCGCATACACACCGATCAACGCGGATTGGAGGACGCTCCTATCCGCGTCCATCCGCGGCCGGTCCTTCCCATCGGTTGCGCCGGGCGCCCATCTCGTTGATCCGACCCACGGGCGAGTCTTGAGGGGGGGGACTGGCCGCGAAGATGCTCAGGAGGCGCAAGAGTCTCGAGGTTTGCGCCTTTTGTGCTTCTTGGCGGCGTCCTGCAGAGGAGAGCTGGGTGGCCTATCTCGTTGACCCAACCGGACTGCTGACGAATCTCCAGGCAAGTAACGCCCACTTCAACCTTAACACTTCACAATGTTCCGACGTTCCGACTCTTTCCCCCTCTTCCCTGCGAGCTCTGCGTCTCTGCGTTCCACATCGTGCAAAGCGCGAGTAACCATACGGGTGAATGAGTCAGGTCGAGAGCAGGAATCAGGATTGGAGTGTGAGTTTAGCACCGGAACACACTCCCGTAAGCGTTGTTTCAACTGATTCGGCCGACCCTACTGATGGTCTCCAGAGACTTTCGACTGCCTTTCAGACCGTGCAATCCTTCGTTCCAGTTGCGCGCCCATCCTTCCGAATAGCCCGTGGGGAAAGGTCGTCCCTAGAGCCGCAACGTCCGCTCTCGCGCCAGCATAATCCCCACAGGAGAGACGCGCGTACGCCAGATCGCGTAGAAGCTTCTCACGCAGAGGATGTTCTCCAGTGAACACCGTCTCCACACGTTCGAGGTCCTTGAGCAAAGGACCCCACACCGCAATCCCCCCATCATGCCGGTGTTTCACCCAAGCCTTCTCGAAGCGCGTGAGCGCCAGCGCAACGCGTGCGTATTTTCCGTATGTGGTATCGGGGTACGTTTGAGCAAGCTCCTCGAAGCTGGTTGTCACCGAGGCGACCTCTTTTTGCTCGAGAATCATGCGCGCGCCCCCTTGAAGAACTGAGCGGAAAACCTTAGCAGCCTTGGACTCCCTGCCCTTGGGGGCCACGATTTCGACACCAACACCATTCGACCGCACTTGGGTCTTCCAGTTCACTACGACAAGTGTATAGCGACCAGGTGGCAGCTTCCACAACGCCGCCTTTGGATCTTTGGGCAAGCCAAAGAATGCAAGGCCATGCACTGACATCTCTGTTACGGCACTCTCGGGCATCGTGAACTCGGCGCCTGAGACTAGTGCGCGGAATACGCACTTTCCGTTGGGATGCTGCAGCTCGGCGTGCAAGCGTCGAGGGAGTCTTTGCATTTGCCGACCGACCTCGGCACGATCCCCTGACCGAACGATGAGGGGAGCGTCAAAGCGGAGCGTTACACGCACAGCGATAGGCTCATGACTGAGGAATGACCTCTTTGCAGGCTCTACATGCAGTGAATCTGCGCGGGCACCGTTCGCCCAGATCCGGTCCGCGCCAAGGGCCAGCAATGTAAGTAGGATCCAAGTTGCATGCTCTTTGCTCATTACCTAACACTCCATCCGGATTCCCTATTCGCCGCACTTCCGAGCATCGTTCTACCACATCAGGCCTCGCGATCCAACATCCGACCCAGTACGCCGGTAGAAGGCGGGTGGCCCGGGTCCTCCGAACCTGAGGGCTTGATTGTCGGTACGGCTACACTCACGGTTGTGGCTTCGGAGAAGACTCGCATCGGCACGTTCATCCAAGACTTGGATGATTCCAGACGCAGATTGGGCTTACCGCTCACAACCCGCATCGGATTGATGGAGCGGCAGATACACACCGATCAACGCGGATTGGAGGACACCCCCATCCGCGGCGTCCATCCGCGCTAATCCGCGGCTGGTCCTTCCCGCTGCTCCGGGCGACACACCGCCTCCTAATCGATAGCCAATAGAACGTCCCCGGCAAACGCAGGCAAACCAGCTTGCCTGCGCCCGCCGGGGACGCCTACCAGTTCGTGGATTGTGCGTATCGAGTCCGGTTTCTACCGTGCGAGCGCCCGCGCGAGGCCCCCCTGGCGGGAGACCTCCCGGGCGCCCTCACTCTCAGATACCTATCGTTGCCGCAAGTCCTGCAGCATGGGTAGCAGGGTCAGGTCGGTATCCACGACCTTCACGCTCCAACCTTGCTGCTGGTTGAACGGCAGGACCGTTCCGCTGGCGTAGAAGTCCAGCAACAACTGGCCCGGAACAATCTCGTACTCCTCACCATCGAGCAAGAGCGTACCGGGAGTCCCGGTCGCCTCACCCAACTGGACCGCCGGATCGACCGACTGGAACGCCCAGGTGTTGTATTCCCACGCGGTCAGGTCAACGTAGTTAATCAGCAGCGCGTCGCCCTTGAGGTGGTTCCAGGAAATCTCGCGGTCCCCGTCACCGAAGTCGTCCACGGCCCAGACCAGCACGTAGCCGCGCAAGACCCTGTCGTTGGAACCATCGTTCGCTGGGCGCCCCGGCTGATCCGCCGGACCCGGGTCCAGCAGCGTCCACGACGGCATCGAGGTGCCGTCCGGGCCGGGCATGCCGGTGTAGGCCGACCAGTACGCCGGCTGGTTGCCGGTGAGCGTCTTGCTGATCGGCTCGAAGTTACATCCCCGGTGCTCGCGCTCGCCATTCGTAGCCGCCATCGGCTCATCGCCGTTGACGTAGTAGATCAGGACATCGACCTCATCCTCGTTGTCGTTGGTGAGATCCAGGAAGGTGTCCTGAATCAGCGTCCACTGATTCTCGATGAACCGCCACCGCAGCTCGACCTTCGGGAAGACGATCAGGCTGCCCTTCTGGGTGATACCACCACGCACGTCGGTGAGGTTCGCCGGAGCTGCCATGAGCGGGTGCGGCGTCGTCGAGGCGGACCCGGAGATCGTTCCACTCTCCGTCGGGCCCATCAGCGGTGCATCGTGCAGGCCGTCGGCAGGCGAATCAGCCGAAGCCCCGCGCTTTTCGCCACCGCCAGCATCCAGCGTATACCGCAGCGAACCGATCTCGGTCGACATGCCGATGAGGTGCATGCCCGTCGCATCCAAGCGTGTGAGCGGCGGGTTCTGCTCCAAACGCAGTTGCTTGTGGGCCACGCCGATCAGCGGGGCGTCCTCACTGACGTACCCGTCCGTGTCGCAGTAACCGCTGGCCATGCCCTCGATGCGGGCCACGCCCTTGTCCGTCTGGAGGAACTCGCGGGTCATGTAGTTGGGCGCCCCGAGCTCCTGGCCGTAGAGGCTTAGCGGAGTCTGGTCCCACTGGGTTATGCAGTGGTGCAGACCGGTGAACAGCGTTTCCTCCTGATTCCAAGCAGTAACCCGCGCCTTGACCCGGGGATAACACCGCGTCACCGGACGCGGAACGCGAACACAGGTGATACAAGGCCCGGACATAATCTCCTCCGGCGTTTCGGGGCCGCACGTGGTGACATCGTCCACCTCGACGGTGCCATGCCCGATTGCCTTGTTGCAGTACTGGTCGTCTTCTACGCCGTCCGTTAGCTCCCACACGTCGAACGCATCTCGGTCAGGTATGATGATCTTGCAGGTCGCCGTGCGCGTCTCGCCCGCCGGGATGTCCCCCAACTCGGCGCAGGTGTCGTTGATGCCGTCATCACAGGGAACTTCGCAAAGGTCGCAGGCTCCGATGGTTATCCCCGCGGCCACGACATCCGGATCCAGAGCGTCACTCACCAGCTCTTCATCGCAGATCTTCGCACCGTGCAAGGCAACGTCGCCCGTGTTCTCCACCGTCAACTCGTAGACCAGGGCGATGGGGTACTCTGCCAGGTCCGGTATGGTCAGATCGCTCGTCGGCCCATCGTCGATCGAGCTGTTATTGCCGTAGTCCGCGGTAACCTCCTTGTCACACGCGATGCCGGGTTCCAACACGTTGATGCAGGCGGTGTCCGCTTCCTGGCCGCACGGGTCGGCTTCGGCGGCCTCGCAGATGTCCGTCTTGGCCGTGACCGTCGCGGTGTTGCAGCACTCGTCCGGGTAGGGGTTGATTTCGGGCACCTTCACCCGGAACGAAATCACCAGGCATTCGCCAGGCGGGATGTACTGCGCCGAGGGACAATCCTTCAAGTCGATTAACTCTTTGAGGCTGCCGAACGTCGGGCAATCATCCGTCTCGCAGACGCAGGTGGTCACGTCGTCCTTCCCTGCGCCGTCCGTGATGAACGCGTCAACGGAGCTGCCGACGTACCACGCTTCGCAGCCTAGATCGTCGTCCAGGCCCACCGTGCTGATGTTCGTGTCTCCCGTGTTGCAGATCGAGATACGGAACCCGATTTCCTCGCCGGGCAACGCGTCAACAGAGTCGGGATGGAACACCGCCACAGGGTCGGTCGGATCGTCGCACGTCACGTCCTTCTCGACGGTGAACGAGCAGTCTTTGATGTCGACGCCGCAGCTACTCGAGGCCTCGCAGCAGTAG
>JAAEQG010001173.1 GCA_024231775.1 bacterium | reverse complement strand
GTCGTCCTCGGCCACCAGGTAGATATCGTAAGCCGTTTCCAAGGTTAGATCGGAAACGGAGGCGGAATAAACCGTATAGGCCGCACCGACGGCGATAACGCCCGAAGCCTCGACACCGGCTCCGGCGCTACCGGTGCCGGCTTTGACATCCGCCGGGGTGGGGGCGGCAGCTCCATCCGCCAGGAGTACGTAATAAACGTTGCCGATCTCGTTCAGATGCACCGCCAGATCCAGGGCGTTCCCTGACACGTTCTCGGCTTTGGGGTAATCGGGGGCGAAATCGGGCGCGGTGATATCGGTCTCGGTGACGACTTCCAGTTTGGTTACGCCGGATTGCGTGTTGGGAGAGCTTTCGTCGTCCTCGGCCACCAGGTAGGCATCGTAAGCCGTTTCCGAGGTTAGACCGGTAATCCAGGCGCCACAAGTCTCATTGGCATAACAGATGGGGAGAAATTCCTCCCCCCCGGTCATAACGCCCGAAGCCTCGACACCGGCTCCGGCGCTGCCGGTGCCCGCCAAAACTTCCGCCACGGTGGGGGCGGCAGCTCCATCCGCCAGGAGTACATAGTAAGTGGTGCCAATCTCGTTCAGTTGCGCCGTCAGAGACAGGTTGTTCTTCCCTAACACGTTCGAGATTTCTGGGTAGCCAGGGTTGAAATCGGGCGCGGTGATATCGTTCTCGGTGACGACTTCCAGTTGGGTTACGCTGGATTGCGCATTGGGGGAGGTTTCGTCGTCC
>JAAEQG010001172.1 GCA_024231775.1 bacterium | reverse complement strand
CTGGTGCGATCTGCAAGCGGTGTGCAGATTCGAGTTTCCGACGTCAACCGTACGCTATCTGGAGAAGATGAAACGGTCCGCGGTGTTCGCCCAACTGCGCGGGTGAGCGGAGACGCTGCCGCCGCCGATACGCTGGAGTGTTCATGAGCGACTTCTCTTTTACTCCCGAACAAATCGAGGCGATCCGGACCGTGGATCGCTCCGTGCTGGTCTCCGCCGCGGCGGGCTCGGGAAAAACGGCGGTGCTGGCGGAACGCTGCGCCTACCTGGTCTGCGACGCGCCGGAGGAACAGCGCTGCACCGTGGACCAACTGGCGGTGGTCACCTTCACCGAAAACGCCGCCACCGAGATGCGCAGCCGCATCCGCGCCGCGCTGCAAGCCAGGGTTCGCGCTCGCCCGGGCGATGCCCGCCTGCGCGCTCAACTCGCCCTGCTGGACGGAGCGCACATCAGCACCCTGCACGCGTTCGGCCTTTGGCTGCTGCGGCGGTGGTTCAGCCACGCAGACATGGCCCCCGCCGCTCCCGTGCTCGACGAGCACGAAGCCACCCTCCTCCGCGCCGAGACTCTCGAACGCCTGGTCGAACAACTCTACGAAGAAGACTCCGACTTAGGCGCCGGGTATGTTCGTCTGGTGAGCGACTACGGACTGGGGGAGGATCGGGAGATCCGCAAGTTCATCCTCCGACTGGCTGGGTTTCTGGAGTCTCTGCCCGATCCCGCGGAATGGTTAACACGCTGCACCCGACCGATCGACGCGATCTTTGCGGAATTGTTCGACCGACTGGTTGAGGATCTGGTCACCGAACTCGAGGGCCAGGCGGACTACTGTCGCCGGGCCATCGCCCACATCGATAGCTTTCTGCCCGAGTATGCGTTCTACAGCGGATTACTGAACGAAGCGATCGTCGCCCTGAGCGACTGGCATGCCGAGTTGGCTCCGCTGACCGGCGCCTCAAAGTCGTCCGCGAATCCGGCTGACCGATCCGCTACCGGCGCCGCCGCGGAACTGCTGACCCGAGTCGCCCGCCGGATCGGCGAGTTCAAACTCTCCGCCCGCGGCGCTCCGCGTCTCTCCAAGGACGCCCCCAAAAAGGATCACGATCGGCGGGATCAAGCCCGACAGCTCTACACCCACTATTATGAGCATATGCTCAAAACTCGCCTTCAGCGAGTGGTGGGAAGATTCTCCGCCGCCGAATGGTCCGCCGGCCTGGAAGACGTCAGTTCATACGTTCAAACCATCACCGGCCTGGTGGAGCGCTACGCCCGTGATTATGCCCAAGCCAAGGACCGGGCGGGCGTGCTCGACTTCGGCGATCTGGAGCGAAAGACCTACGATCTGCTGAACGGATCGACGGAAGTGACCGCTATCTTGCGGAGGAGCTTTCGCTACGTGCTGGTGGATGAGTTCCAGGACATCAATCCGTTACAGGCGGCCATCATCGAGCTGATCTCGGGCGAGCCGGACGAGACTCTGGCGGACAATCTCTTTGTCGTTGGCGACGTCAAGCAGAGCATCTATCGTTTTCGCCTGGCGGAACCGGGCATCTTTCTGAAACGACAGGAGAATCTAAGCGCCGCGGACTCGTCCGGAGCGTGTATCCATCTGCAGCGCAACTACCGCAGCACCAGCCACATCATTGATGCCATTAACTATCTGTTCCGCCGCCTGCTTACCCGGCATACCGGGGACATCGACTACGACGCCAACGCGGAACTCCGGGCGGGCAAAACGACCGAACCTCTCACGCCCGGTGTGAACGCCAGTGTCGAACTGCACTTGCTGCAAAGACGACTGAGCCCGGTGAGCGATCTGGAACGCGAGCATATCGACCCCACCGACCCGACGGAATGGAGTGTGATCGAGCGTGAAGCCTACGTCATCGCCGAGCGGATTCGCTCCCTGGTAGGGGAAGCTGCGCAGGACCAGGACGGCCCGACTCACCAGCCCGGCGCCTCCGGTTCAACGCTGAAGTACAGCGACATCGTGGTTCTGCTGCGCGCCGCCGCCCACACCGCAGCCCCCTTGGCTCAGAGACTCGGAGCGTTGGGGATTCCAGCCTGCGCGGATGTGGGAGGCGAGTTGTTCAGCGCGGTGGAGGTTCGCGACGTACTCTCGCTGCTGAGTGTGCTGGACAATCAGCAGCAGGACGTTCCCCTGGCGGCGGTCCTGCGCGGACCGATTCTGGGAGATCCCCTGTCAGAGGATGAGCTGCTCGAGCTGCGGATGGTTGACGGCGACGTTCCGTTCTACGAAGCCGTACCCCAATACGCCGCAACCGGCGCTAGTGAGTCCTTGCGCAAGCGTCTGGCGAAGATACTCAACCGGATCGAGCACCACCGCCGCGCCGCCCGCGAACGACCTTTGGCGGAGACGCTGTGGGGTATCTACCACGAGCACGGATACCTCGCCTATGTGGGGGGGCTGCTCAACGGGTCAGCCCGCCGGGCGAACCTGCTCCAGCTCCACCAGTACGCCCGCCAGTTCTCCACGTTTCAAAAACAGGGGCTGCACCGTTTTCTGCGGTTCCTCGAAGCCCTCGAAGCCGAGGGTCAGGGATTGTCCGCGTCCACCGCGGCGTCCGTTCCCGCCGACGCCGTACGGGTGATGAGCATTCACCGGAGCAAGGGGCTGGAGTTTCCGGTAGTGGTGCTGGCGGACCTGGGGCGGCGCTTCAACCTGAGCGATGCTGCGGGCAGACTGATCTTCGACCGTCGCCTGGGGTTGGGTTTGCGGGTGATCGATCAGGGGCGGATGATCGAGTACCCGTCACTCGCCCATCACCTGGTCGCCAGCCGGGCGAATCACCACACTCGGGCTGAGGAGCTGCGGGTGCTCTACGTGGCGATGACCCGAGCGATGCAGCAACTGATTCTGGTGGGGTCCGCGGAGTTGGAGCCTTTGCGGCGGGCCTACGCTCTGCACGTGGGGCACGACGATCAGCTCCCTCGCCTGACGGTGAGCACCGCTTCCAAGCCGCTGGATTGGATCATCCCGTCACTGGCGACCCTGCCGGACGGCGCGGTGGCGTGGCGAGGCGCCGCGGATCGGGACCCGTACACCGGCGGTGATGAGCGATGTCTGACAACTTCCGCAGCGGCCGACGTCCCCGCCGGCCGTCGGCCTGCGAGACGCAGGCCGCTACAAGATCCGGATTGCCAGACGGAATCCGGCTCAGAGCACTCGACCCCGCCGATCCACGACCGGGAGGGAGCGTCCAACCCAGGCCAGCATCCACCCGCCGCAGCCTCGACCTTCACCGTCCACACCTACGACGAGGACGAAATGGCGGGGTGGGGGCCGGAAGATTCCGCCCCAGGCTCGGAGGATTCCGCACGCCGGGCGGTAGCCACCCTCGATCCGCTCGGTCCCGACGAGCCCCGCGCTCTGGATTCCGGCCCTGTGGATGAGGTTCTGCATCGCCTGGATCACGTCTATCCCCATCTCGCGGCAGCCTCGGTTCCCGCGGTGATCGCCGCCACCGAGCTGCGGAAGCGGTACGATTGGCTTCGCGAACCGGACGAGGATCCGGGGCTGACCAGGACGATTCCCGCCGATCCCGGCGATGATTCCGGCGAACGACGCCGTTCGACGTCCTCCGAGCCTCGGGGACGGTCAGCCGCAGCAGCGGCGGGTCTGGCGACCCACCGGTTTCTCCAGTATCTGGATCTGTCCGTCGCTCCCGCCCCTGCTGCCCTGGAGGCGGAGCTTGCCCGGCTGACCGACGCCGGGCTGATTGGCGCCGCTGAGGCTGAGGGGGTGGACCGTGAGGCCATCGCCTGGTTCCTTGGCACGGAACTTGGCAACAGGATTAGCGGAAGTCGTGCGGACTACCGGCGGGAGGTGATGTTCGTACACCGTCAGCCGGCTTCGTTACTCGATCCGCTGGTGAACGACTCACCGGAAGGCTCCGATAACCACGTTCTGGTGCGCGGGGTGATCGACGGGGTCTTGTCGGGAGGGGCCGGCCTGGAGGTGATCGACTACAAGACGGATCGCATCAGCTCCGCCGAAGCCTCCAACCGGGTCCGAACGTACTCCGGACAGATGGCGGTCTACTCGGCTGCCGCCGCGGAGCTGTTCTCCCGGCCGGTGGACCATGTGTGGCTGGTGTTCCTCGCGCCGCGGATCATCCTCGAGGTGTTCCCGGAAAGCTGACCCATGAAGCAAGCGCCCCAACACCGGACCCGTTCTCTCGAGATCGGGCGGGAGATCTTCGAGCGGGCTCGGGCGGCGGAACCGGGCATCTGGCGTCAGTCCTGGTGGACCCAGCAAGCTAACGACTATCTGCTGGCGCATGAGCAGCTCAAGATTCAGCTATTCCGTTTTATCGACGTGCTGCCCGCCTTGCGCACTGAGGCTGATGTCGCCAGGCATCTCCAGGAGTACCTGCTCTGCGAGGGGCTGGAGATTCCCAAACCGCTTCGTCTGGCGTTGGGCTACCGAAACCAGGCGGGGTTGATGGCCCGGGTGGTGGCCCGCTTCACGCAGTTCGGCGCTCGGATGATGGCGGGCACGTTCATCACCGGATCGAATACTACAGAGGCGATCGCCACCGCGACCCGCCTGCGAACCCGACGGATGGGTTTCACCCTGGACGTGCTGGGCGAGAAGACCACCAACGAATCGCAGGCGGACCGGTACGCCGCCACCTATCTCGAGTTGGTTGATGCCCTGGGGCGCGAAGCCCCCAACTGGCCCACCATCCCGCTGATCGACTGCGATAGCCACGGTCCGATGCCCCGGGCGAACATCTCCATCAAGCTTACCGCACTGGATCCGAGGTTCGATTCTATCGACTCGGTGCGTTCGCGCCGCAACGTCTGCGCCCGTTTGCGTCCTATCCTGCGGCGGGCACAGGAGGTGGGGGCGCTGGTCAACATCGACATGGAGTCCTACCGGGTCCGCGACCTGACGCTGGACATCTTCATGACTCTGCTCAACGAGCCGGAGTTTCGTGACTGGCCGGACGTGGGCATCGTGGTCCAAGCCTACCTGCAGGACGGAGAGAACGATCTGGACCGCGTGCTGGAGTGGGTCGAGGCCAGGCAGACGCCGATCGCCGTCCGGCTGGTGAAGGGCGCGTACTGGGATTCGGAGACAGTCCGGGCTGTGCGCAGCTACGGGCGCATTCCGGTGTGGACCCACAAGTGGGAGTCGGACGCCACTTTCGAGCGGATGGCCCGGAAGATGCTCGCCCGCGCGGAGGTGATCCGCCCGGCGTTTGCCAGTCACAACGTTCGGTCGCTGGCTGCGGTGATCGCCACCGCTGAAGAGCTGGGTTTGACTCCCGCGGATTACGAGCTTCAGGCGTTGTATGGGATGGGGGATCCGCTCAAGACCGCTTTGGTGCAGATGGATCAGTGTGTGCGGGTCTACTGTCCATACGGCGAACTCGTGCCCGGGATGGCCTATCTGATTCGGCGGTTGCTGGAGAACACCTGTAACGACTCGTTTCTCCGCCAGAGTTTTGGTGACAAGACCAGTCACGATCGATTATTGCAGGATCCCGAAGTGGCCCGTCCGCCCAGTGATCCGCTGCCCCAGCGCCACTACGTTGATACTGACAAGGAACTGCCCATGTCCAGCTTCAAGAACCTCGCCCCCCTCGGTTTCGGTAGTCAGGCCGATCAGGAGCGGATGAAGTCCGCCCTTGATTATGTCCGCGGCGAGTTCGGCCGCACCTACCCGCTGCTCATCGATGGCGAGCGCGTCGTAACCGAAGAGTGGATGCTCTCGACCAACCCATCGAAGCCGGCGGAGACCGTAGGCCGAGTCGCCTGCGCCACCGTCGCCCATGCCGACCAGGCGGTCACCGCTGCGGTGCGCCGATTCGAAACTTGGCGGCGCACGACGGCTGCGGACCGGGCGGGGATGCTCAACAAAGCCGCGGACCTCGTGGAACAGCGCCGGCTGGAGCTGGCTGCCCTGATCTGCCTGGAGGTGGGTAAGCCGTGGCGCGACGCCGACGGGGATGTCTGCGAAGCTGTGGACTACATCCGCTTCTACGCCGAGCAGAGCGTGCGCATGGAAGAGCGCCCCCGACGGCGCAACGTACCCGGTGAGGACAACCTGCTGATTCACGAGCCGTGCGGAGTGGCGGCGATCATCGCGCCGTGGAACTTCCCCCTGGCTATCCTCACGGGGATGACCACGGCGGCGCTGGCCACCGGAAACTGCGTGATCATCAAGCCCTCGCGCCACGCCTCG
>JAAEQG010001171.1 GCA_024231775.1 bacterium | reverse complement strand
CAGAAGCTGGTCCGCGTGGACCTCGACTGTGATCGCGACGCCCTGCGTTTTACCGTGCAGCAGAACGCTCCGGGATTCTGCCATCGGGGAACGCGAACCTGCTGGGGGGATGAGCGCGGTTGGGGAACGCTCGCACGCCGGTTGGCTGAGCGCGTGCGGACCAGCCAACCGGGTTCGTACACCTGTCGCCTGCTCGAAGACCCCGCTCTACTCCGCAGCAAACTCGTTGAGGAGGCGGAGGAATTGGCCGAGGCGGATACTCCCGCAAGCATCACCTGGGAAGCTGCCGACGTGCTCTACTTCCTTACCGTTGCACTTACTCGGGCGGGTGTGTCGCCCGCCCAGGTCGAGGCTGAACTCGACCGCAGGAGCCTGGTGGTCTCCCGGCGACCGGGTGATGCCAAGACAAAGAGTGAGGGCGGACCATGACTCCGTTTAGCTTTCGCCGTGTCCTGCCCAACGCCGTGGAACCGATGGGGCAGGCGGTGCTGGACGATGCCACCTTGGACCAGGCGCGGGAGATCGTGGGCGACGTTCGCGAGGGAGGCGAAGCGGCGTTGCGCGGGCATGCCCGGCGCCTTGGCGACCTCCAGGCGGGCGATCCGCTGGTGTATGGACGTGACGAGTTGCAGGCAGTGCTCGATTCCACGCCGGAACCCGTGCGCGAGCTTCTGCGCCGTTCGTCCGAGCGCATTCGCACTTTCGCGCAGGCCCAGCGAGACAGCCTCGCCGATCTGACCTGTGAGGTGCTTGGCGGGCAGGCGGGACATACTGTGGCACCGATCGATGTCGCCGGATGCTACGCGCCCGGTGGGCGCTTTCCGCTGCCCTCGTCGGTGCTGATGACCGCGGTGACGGCTCGTGTTGCCGGAGTCACCACCGTCGTAGTCGCATCCCCCCGACCCGCACCGGTCACCCTGGCCGCCGCCGCGGTTGCGGATGCTGACCTGTTTCTGACGGTTGGCGGTGCCCAGGCCATCGCCGCCCTGGCCTACGGCGCCGGGCCGGTCCCAGCCTGCGACGTAGTCGTCGGACCAGGCAACCGGTGGGTGACCGCCGCCAAACAGATCGTCGCCGGGCAGGTTGCGATCGACATGCTTGCGGGACCGTCGGAACTCGCGGTGGTCGCCGATGATTCCGCCGACCCCGCGGTGGTGGCGGCGGATCTCCTGGCCCAGGCTGAGCACGACCCCGATGCGCTTCCCGTGCTGATTGCCACTGAGCAGCGTCTGGTGGATGCAGTGGAACGTGAACTGTCCGAGCAACTGTCCGCACTACCGACGCCCACCTGTGCGGGCGACGCAATGGCCCGTGGGTTTGCCGTGGTGGTATCGTCTCGTTCCGCAGCCGTCAGCGTCTGCAATCGCCTGGCACCCGAGCATCTTGCCCTGCACGTACGCAATCCGCAGGAGCTGATGCCCGAACTGAACCATTACGGTGCGCTCTTCCTGGGGCAGGCGAGCGCGGAAGGCTTCGGCGATTATGGGGCCGGACCCAATCACGTTCTGCCCACCGGTGGCACCGCACGCACGTTTGGCGGGTTGTCCGTCTTTTCGTTCCTGCGGGTGCGGACCTGGCTGAGGTTGACCGAGGGCGAGAGTCTGGACGCCTTGGGGTGCGATGTAGCCGCCTTCGCTCGCCTTGAAAAACTCGAAGCCCATGCCCGTTCCACCGAGCTGCGCCAGAGCTGACGCCGGGAGCGCTCGCTCGAGCGCATCACCATGCTCCGGCCCACGGTCGTCCCGTGGTTCATCCGGAGCGGTGGTTTCGGCGATGTGGCTCACCATGCTGCAAGTTGCCGCACGTTTTGGGCAGAGCTATACTGAACCCTGTGTCCTATGACGTACTCACGCTGTGTGTTTCCCTGAGAGGGACCTGGTGAATCCTGCGTCCGTGCCCGCCGAACCGATCTTGGTGGTGCTCAAACAGTTCGCCGAGAGCTTCGATTCGCAGTTTTCAAAGTTTTTGGAGACTGTGAAAGACGTTCCGGAGTCGCTGGCTGAGGCGGTTCGCTACTCGGCGCTCGCCCCGGGCAAGCGGTTGCGCCCATTCCTGGTGTTTGAGTGTTGTTGCGTAGTTGGAGGGACGGACGCGGCGGCTTTATCGGCGGCTGCGGCGATCGAGTGCGTTCACGCCTTCTCGCTGATTCATGACGATCTGCCGGCGATGGATGACGCTTCTCTGCGCCGTTCCCGGCCGACTTGTCACGTGAAATTCGGAGAAGGAATGGCGGTGCTGGCTGGCGACGCCTTGCTGGCTTTGGCGTTCGAGTTACTCTCTGGAGGATCGGCGGAGTGCGGTCCGCAAGACCCTGATGCCGCGGACCGGACCGTGCGCTTGGTACACGAGCTTGCGGTGGCTACCGGGAGCCGGGGTATGGTTGGCGGGCAGGTGTTGGACCTGGAGGGCGAGCATCAGCCGGCGGAGTTGACCCGCGTGCAGACGATTCATCGCCTCAAGACTGGACGACTGCTGCGGTCGGCTTGTCGCATGGGGGCGGTGAGCGGCGGTGGTGATCCGGTGCAGGTTGAGTCGTTGGACCGTTATGGCTTGCACTTTGGGAACGGGTTCCAGATCGCCGATGATTTATTGGACGTAGTCGCGGAGTCCGGGCGAACCGGCAAGGATACCGGGGTGGATGAGCGCGCCGGCAAACAAACCTACCCCGCGTGCGTAGGACTGGAAGCCAGCCGCCAAGCCGCCCGACGGTGCGTCGACAAAGCCGTCGCCGAGCTGGCGATGTTTGGCGGCGAGGCTCGGAGGCTTCGCGATCTGGCTGCATTCGTGGTCGAACGGGCGTGCTGCTAGGCGTGGCGAGACGCCGGAGAGCAGGCCCGCGAATAGGGAAAGACCAATGGGACTCCTGGGGACAATATCAGGGCCGGAGGATCTCCGGCGGCTGGCGGTGGACCAACTTCCCGCACTGGCGGAGGAACTGCGCGCCCGCATCATTGAAGTGGTTGGGCGGAACGGCGGACACTTGTCCAGCAACCTGGGGGTGACGGAGCTGACCATCGCCCTGCACCGCGCGTTCGACTTCCCCGGCGACCGCCTGTTGTGGGACGTGGGCCATCAGTGCTATCCGCACAAGCTGCTCACCGGGCGAAACGCACACTTCGACACGCTGCGTCAGGCAGGCGGGGTCTCCGGATTCCCTTCGGCGACCGAGAGTGAATACGATCTATTCGACGTCGGGCATGCCGGCACGGCGATCGCGACGGCGGTGGGACTGGCCCGCGGGGACCAGGCTCTGGGGCGTGATGTGCGGGTGGTGGCTTTGGTCGGCGACGCCAGCATTGTCAACGGCGTCGCCTTCGAGGGGCTTAATCAGGCGGGTACTTTGGAACGCCAGTTTCTGGCGGTGCTCAACGACAACAACTGGGGTATTTCGCCCACTCAGGGGGCGGTCTCCCAGCATCTGTCGCGGCTCCGCTCGAGCCATAAGTACGAGGAACTCAAGCGAAAGGTGCGCGACCTGCTCCCGCGTCTGCCCCTGGTGGGCAAGCCCATGTTCGATACGCTTGACTCTCTCAAGGAGGGGCTGAAAGCCACGCTCGCGCCTCACCAGATTTTCGACCAACTCGGCTTCCAGTACGTCGGCCCCATTGATGGTCACGACATTGCCCATCTGATCGAGATGCTGGACATCCTCAAGGATGTTCAGCACCCGGTGCTCCTGCATGTTCATACGGATAAGGGCCGCGGATGTGAGTGGGCCATGGCTGAGCCGGGCCGCTTTCACAGCCCCCAACCATTCAACGTCAAGTCGGGCAAGGTTACGGTGCAGAACGGTTCCGGGAAGAGCTGGACCAGAGCGTTCGTGGACGCGCTGAACCGTCTGGCGGAAGACGACGACCGGGTGTTCGCCATGACCGCGGCGATGCCAGACGGGACGGGTCTGGACAAGTTCGCTGAGCGGTTCCCGGATCGATTCCTGGACTGTGGAATCGCCGAGAGTTCGACCGTGGACATCGCCGCCGGACTGGCCAAAGCGGGTCTCCGGCCGGTGGTGGCGGTTTACTCCACGTTCCTGCAACGCGGCTTTGACCAGGTCTTCCAGGAGGTTTGTCTGCAAGGTCTACCGGTACTTTTCTGCATGGACCGGGCCGGACTGGTGGGGGGAGACGGGGCGGTGCATCACGGTTTTCTCGACATCACCTACCTGCGCGGGTTGCCCGGTCTGGTGCTGATGGCCCCTGCGGACGAGCCGGAGCTGCACGAGGCGTTGAAGCTGGGGTTGTCTCTACCGGTCCCCGCGGCGATTCGATATCCACGGGACAACGTACCCGAGCCGTTCTCTGACTGCCCACCGTTCGTTACCGGGGTATCCAGACGGATTCGCGAAGGTGATGCGGCGACTATTCTCGCGTACGGAACCACCACGGGGCCTGCGCTCGAAGCCGCCGAGTTGCTCGCCGCCGAAGATGTTGAGGTCGCGGTGGTGAACGCACGCTTCGCAAGGCCGATCGATCGTGACATGGTGGACGCTGCGTTCTGCGGGAATCGTCCCGTGGTCACCGTGGAAGACCATTCGGTGACCGGTGGTTTTGGCGCGGCGGTGCTTGAAGTCGCGCAAGAGCTGGGGTTGGACGTGCGTGGTTCGGCGAGGCTTGGGCTTCCCGCCGACCGGTTTGTGGCCCACGGCTCACGGAAGCGACAGTTGGCGGAGGTCGGGTTGGACGCCGCAGGTATCGCGTCGGTGGTGCAGCGATTGCTGGAGCATGGCGAATCGGGTCTGGAAGATTCCGATTCGTCCGGCGCCCGCTGGACCACACTGACTGCGCCTGTGGGGTTGAGTCGGACGGCGGATCGCCCCGCTATCCGGTAGCCGCTCTCAGTCTGAACGTGTGTGGGGGTGCGGTATTGATGTCCGGGAGCGTATCACACCGGAGGGTCTTTATCCTGGCCAACCCCGAGAAGGGGTCTGTGGCTCTGGCCCTGCCTGAACTCAAGCAATTCGTAGCCGAGCGATGTGAGCTGGTGGGCGCGGAGATGGGCATGGACGCCCGCAGGGCTCTCGAAGCGGGTGCTGAGCTGATTATCGTTCTGGGGGGAGATGGTACGTTGCTGGGGGCGGCGCGCTCCCTGGGTGAGAGGCAAATCCCGCTCCTAGGTGTCAATTTGGGGCGTTTGGGGTTTCTGGCTAATTTCTCCGTCGATGAACTACGCACCCATTTTGCCCAGGCCGTCAGCGATCCGGAGTTGATCGAGCGCCGGATGATGCTTGACGTCAACGTCTACGGAGGTAGCAAGCTGCGCTTCACCAGCCTGGCGATGAACGACTGTGTGGTCCAGGCGGGGGCTCCCTTCCGTCTGATCGAGCTGGAGGTCTATCTGGACAAGCAGCAGTTGACCAACATCGTTGGGGACGGCGTGATTGTCTGCACCCCCACGGGTTCCACCGCCCACAACCTCTCTGCCGGCGGCCCCATCGTGCAAGCCGGGGTCCGGGCGATAGTCCTGACCCCGCTCTGTCCGCACTCCCTGACCCACAAGCCTCTGGTTGTTGAACAGAACTCTCGCATCGAGATTGTGGCCCGAGCGACGAATCAGGGCAGCACCGCGATTATCGACGGGCAGGTGTCCTGTCCGCTCCAGCCGGGTGATCGCACGGTGATCACGCGTTCCGCGGCGGCTTTGCGGCTGGTGCGCAATCCGCTCTACCCCAACTGGAACAAGCTGGTTACGAAGTTTCGCTGGGGTCAGCAGCCGGAGTAGGTCCGGTCTGTGGATCCGCCGGGCTGAGGGTGTCCTCGACGTTCATCACGCAGGTGCGTTCGGTCGGGACGAGTATCCTGAATGTGGTTCCCTCGCTTTCGTCCGTTTCGACCTCCAGCTCGCCGTCACTCTCGCGGATGACTTTGCGCGCCGCCGCCAGCCCCAGACCGGTTCCTCCGTGACCCTTGGTGGAGCGGAACGGTTCGAAGATGTGAGGCAACTGGTCAGCCTCGATACCAGGCCCGTCATCCGTAATGGAGATCGTCGCCACGGATCGGCGCGGATCATGCGCAGTGGTAACCATCACCCGGCCCCCGGGGCTCGGGCACGCTTCGATTGCGTTACGCACCAGGTTGAGGATGGCCTGATGGACGCCATCCTTGTCCAACAGGACCGCCGGGATCTGGGCAAGGTTGGTCAGCACCATCACGCCCACATCGTCAGCTCCGCGCTGGGTCAGGGCGATGACGTCTTCGACGAGCTGATTCAGGTCTACCGACTGGATGGCGGGTTTCCGGTCAGTGCTGAACGAGAGCATGTTCGTCGCCAAGTGGAGGGTCCGGTCCAGGTTGCGTTGGATGATCTTCCAGGCGGAGACCACCGTGTCCATGCTCTCGCGTTTGATGCCCAGTTCCAGGACGTCCGAACCACTGTGTAGCCCCTGGAGGATATTGCGGATGTGGTGGGAAAGGTACGCCACCGTCTCGCCCATCGCCGCGAGTCGCTCGTTCTGCACCCGAGATTGCAGCAACCTGGCGTTTTCAATGGCCATGCCGGTCATTCGGCCGATGGCGGTTGCCAAGCGTAACTGCTCATGCGTGTAGGTGTGCTGACCCATGGCGCAGTCCAGATGAATGATGCCCTGCACGTCATCATGAGCGATGATCGGTACGCAAAGCACGCTGCGGAGGCCGAGGCTGTGAATGCTCTCCGCTTTGCCCCCCTCGGCGAAGCGCTGGTCGGTCATCGCGTTGGCGCAGAGAATGCCGTTCTTGGTTCCCCGCACGTGATTCAAAATGGTGTGGGATGCGGTAACTCTCGGTTCCGGCTCAGCTCCACCCCGGTGCCGCACTGCCTGAGGGACGAACTCATTGCTTTCCGGGTCTCGCACCAGCACCAGCACGCGGTCGAACACGAAGTGCTCGCAAATCAGGTCGGTGACCCGCTCGAGAAAGACCCCGACATCCACAAAAGCGCCGATCGCTTCGGCGATCTGATACATCAGCTTCCAGGCATGCACCGCTTCCGCCGTCTCCGGAGCGGCCAGAATGACGCTGTCCTCACAACTGGGAATGGCCGAGAGGATGGAGGAATCCACCCTCGCCCCCTCCCCGCCGGTTCCGGCGTATTCCACCAAGTTGCTGGGCATCCCCGGGGCGCTGTAGCGCTTGACCGAATCGTCACCGCCGAACACCAGAAGCGTCCCGCCGATCTTGATCCGGTCACCGTGTTTCAGTGCGGTGGGTGTGTGGATGCGCTGACCGTTGACAAACGTGCCGTTGGAACTGTGGAGGTCCTCGATCAGCCAGAGGCCGTTCTCGGGTTTCAGCCGGGCGTGCTCCCGCGACGTAGCGTTGTCCGAGAGGGGTACTTCGTCGGATTGGCGCCCCAGAACAAACGGTTCGGTGGGCGTCTCGAATGTTCGGCCCTTGTCCGGGCCGCGTAGCACGTACAGGGTGGCCACGGCACGGTTCCTTGAGTGGTTCGTCCTCGGTCCCCCGGGCTTGCCTCCGCTCGAGATCTCACCCCTCCAGGGGCCGTCAGCATCGCCTGCCTGGGATCGACGAGCTGAGCACCTCAGTGTAAGGCCCATCGCACCGAAGTCAACGCGGTGTACTGCCCCTAAACCCGCTCGGATGCTCCACCAGGCCTGCTCTCCAGGGTCCGAGAACCGGAGGTGGAACGGACCCGCCCAGAGGCCCAGGAGAGTGGAGACGACGACCGCCGGCGAGCTGCCGGACCCTGCAGGCGACCTCACCGGTCGTAGCCCCGCACGGGCGACGCATCAGTACGCCGGCGCCTGTCGCCCGCAGCCAGAGCCCGTAAGCGGAAGGCTGCTTCTGTGGTCGGACGGGGGTTGCGCCCCCTCCTCGGTTGACAGGTCTCTTGGGACACCCGTATAAGTTCGTCGGTCAAAAATCGCCATCCGGCGAGAGCCTTCGTTAGTGTTTTGACGATAACCACTTACGAAGGGAATCAGCATCGTGCCCGGAGTATGCCCACCTGCGGATCGGAGAACCCATCGTGAGAAGCTCAAACGAAACCCAGCGACGACTCGTCTGGACAGCCTGCCTGCTGCTGGCCGCCGTAGCGGCAGTCATTGGCTTTACGCCCGCCTGCAACACCCAGGCCCCCGTTACGGGGACGGGGCCGGATGGCCCGGCGGAGAATCCGGTTTGCCGCATCGTTAACCTCACCAGTAACGTGCAGGTATCTACCGACTCGTCTTTACCGGTGCTGGTGATCTACGCTACGAACGCAGGCGCCAGTTCGGTGCGCGGTTTCGTCGTTCAGGTGGAGAGCGCCCTGGCGGACTCCGCGGAGATCGGGACCGAGATCGTACTTCCGGATGAACTGACCGCGGGCGAGAACCAAAGCTTCAACCTGGATGTCTCGCTGCTCACCGACGGCTTCTATCGGGTGGGGCTGCGCACGGTGACCGGGGATACCAACACCCGGTGCCTCAGCATCGGCACCCTGGAGGTGTCCGAGGTCGCTGTTCCGGAGTTTACCGAGCCCGCCGGAGACCTCACCGCCGAGGTCGGCGAAGACGTTCGCGTGGGTATCGATCTGAACGACGCCTCCGGAGCGCTGCACTGGCGGTTGTTCTACCTCGGGGCCGACGATGCTGAGGATGTTCCCGTCGACAAGCTCGGCGAACAGATTCGCACGGGCCAGGGCAACACCGATGGGGTAATCCTGTGGAGCACCAGCCGGGTTGTTCCGGGAACCTATCACCTGGGGCTCTCCTGGACGGATTCGGGGCTCACCGTGGCGGATACCGTGGCGGCGGGAGGTGGAGGCTCCATCCAAACCCGCCTCAATCCCTTCACGGTCACGATCATTGAGGCCCAAGCGCCCAACGCCAACGCTCCACAGATCCAGGTTACCAAGCCGGCTACGACTCAGACGGTCGACGAGGGTGCCGACACTGCGATCACGATTGAGTTCAAAGGCACCATTCTGGATCCCAACCCGGTCGGCCCAGCCATCACGGTGTTCCTGGACCTGGACCAACAGCCTGGTTCGGGCAATGAGCGCGTCCTTGAGTCGAACCTTTCTGTCAACGAAACCACGGTGACGCTGAACACCACGGCATTGGCCGCGGACACCTACTTTGTGGCGGCGACGATTGACGATGGGGTCAACGCGCCGGTGACCGACTACGCGCCGGGGCGGATCGAGGTGACCGAGACAACCGGCCCCGGAGCAGAAACGCTGACCGTGATCGAACCGGATCTGAATCTCCCGGTCAAGCCCGGAACCGAGATCGACATCCTCTGGAGCACCAACGTGGAGGCGGCCGAAGCCACCACCAGCGTGTTCCGTCAGGCGGTAGACGCTGCAGGCTCGCCGACCGGAGCTGAGATCGCCATTCCGATCTCCACCAACGGCGTGACCGAGACGACGTTCGTGGCCGCGGAGTCGGGCCGCTTCCGCATCAGCGTTCGCCTGACGCCCACGGATTCGTCTGCGGCTGTACACCTGGCCCACGCGCCGAGCTTCGTGCAGGTCAGCACCCTGCCGAAGATCTTGTGGGCAGGCGATCTGGCTGAGTATGACGAGGAGGCGGAGGCTCAGCCAAATGGGGCGGTCTTCGAGGGGCACAACTTCGAGGACAACGCCGGCGGCGTGTTCGCGGGCGGTGAAGATTTCAACAATGACAACATCGATGACTTCGTGATCGTCGCCCAACATGGTAAGCCCGGTTTCACCAACCCCACCGGAATCGGTGATGGCGAAGCGTATCTGATCCGCGGGTCCAGGACACGCTTCCGCGGATCCTACAGCCTCAACAGCGTGAGCTCGTCGCTGTTGCCGGGGACGGTGCTAACGGGGCTTCCTCCGGATATCTCGTTGCCTGCGTCGACCACCTGGGGAATGCGTTCGCTGTTCATCTCCTCCGATGCTGATGGCGATGGCGTGGGCGAACTGATGTTCGGTTTCCCCGACGTCTCCAAGCTTCTTCGTAGCGGGAGCCCTGTCGCCCGAAACGACATGTTCGAGAATGGCGGCGTGATCGCGGTAAGCAGTCAGAATCAGGTCATCAGAGGTGACGGAAACCTGGACACCGCCGGCTCACGCCTGCAACTCGAGGCGGTCGGCATGGGCTTCGATGAGGCCGTCATCGGCCCGGAGCCTGGTGCGGACGGCGGGAACGCCTCCCAATGTAACTTGGACTGGGAGTGGATGGTGGACAACTTCAGCCCGTTCGCGGGCGAATGCCCAACCGAGGTCGCGTGTCCCGAGTCGAGCGAATGTCCTGCGGGGGGAGCAATATGTCCCGACATCGAGATCAGTGGCTCGCCCGTAGGCTGCTCAACTGGCTCGGCTGTGCCGCCGGCGACGCTGGCGGACGACTGTCCGAAGCTCTGTCCCGAGACTAACACCCTGTGCTACCCCGTGGACTCCAGCCCCCAGTACCCGCCCCATGCTTCCACAGTCGGTTTTGGCTGCCCGCCTGAGGTTCCCGACGACTCGATCAGCGGGTGCTTCCGGAACGTATATACGCTGGTTGCGCCGGACGGTATCTCCGACGTGCTGGTTCAGCCGACCCATGGGTTTGCCAGCTACCTGGCTAATGACTTTATCAACTACTACGCCAACGCCCATGCTGGTCATTTCCCCTGTGACGATTATACGTGGACAGAGATGCCCTGTCCGTCTTGCTGGGATCCCGGGCTCCCGTCCGCTCCCAATCCGAATAACCCTGTTCCTTGTAGCTGTGAGCAATGGACCTACAACTGGACCACCGAAGAGTGGGTGGTGAACATCGACTATGCGGTTCCGACCGATCTATTCTGTGAGTTTAACACGTGGGATCTCAACACCCCCAACCCATCTCCGGGCGGAGACCCGTTGGCCCTCAACACGGAGGAAATCGCCGGGCCGTGCGGTGATCAGAACAACGCGATCCGGGCTGCACTGTTCACCAATCGCCCATTCGTCGACACCGACTCGGACCTGGAGGACTTCAGTTCCTATTCTCCGCGCGTGGGCAGCGGCTTCTACCGTGACGAGACGGCGCCTGGCGTCGCTAACCGCCCCAGCCAACCCTGGGGGTGCCGCATTATCGGTCGCCCGGTTGACGGGAGTCACCTGGATCTCGGCAAGTTTGGCGCGTCTATCACTCAAAGTGGCAACGAGCTGATCATCAGCGCCCCGACCCGCGATGTGCGGGTGGGTGACTTCTATGGCTTCAGCCACGATTACCTTAACGGCGGCGTGGGGTACATGTTCACCAACATCGACCTCTGGAGCCTGACTCCGGGGAACCCCGCGGGGGGCGACCTCGGCTTTGGTATCCCGCCCAAGCCCCACTTGTATGAGGCGGGCGGAGGTGGACATACCCTCGACCCGGTGGGCATAACCGCTCGCCGCGAGACCGTGTTCGTCCGTGCCAGCGTGGCCGACACCAGTGGCGGGTTGGGGATCGGCGGACGGACCGACGAGAAGATCGAGAACATCCTCGGGATCCCGGATTTTAACGTGGACACCCGCGCGGACATCCTCATCGGAACTCCCCTGGCTCGGAGCAAAGACGGTGTGGCCTACGTGATTTTCCGCCGGGCCAACAGCCTGGAGGGTGATTACGTGCTGAACAAGCTTGCCCTCGACCCCTTCGATTTCGACCGGCTCGCTGGTTTGTACATCGTCGGTAATGCTGGCGAAAAGGCCCAATTCGGGTCCAGCTTGGCGGGAGGTAGCGCAGCCACCACCAGTACGTTCGATTTCAATGGCGACGGGGTGGATGATGTGGCCATCGGCAGTCCCAACGGAAACGGCGGGACCGGTGAAGTGCTCATCGTCTTTGGCGCGAACGATCTGACCAGCCCAGCCAACGGCCTGTCCGTGGATGCACTGCTCAAGGACGGTAAGGGAGCGCTCATCACCGGGGTCGCCGCCGGAAGCGAGTTCGGCTACAACATCGCCAACGCTGGAGACATCGATGGTGACGGCAGCGACGACCTGCTCATCGCCGCTCCGTTCGCCACGCCCAAGTTTGACTCCACGCCGGAGAACGCCGTCGATAGCTTGGATACTGCCGGGTTGGACCGCAACCTCGATGGCGCTGGCGACGACGTTTCCGGCCCGTTCGGGATTCCCGACAATAAGACGGACGGTTGGGACAAGCTGGAGGGCGCCGGACTGGTCTACGTGATCTTCAGCTCCGCGGATACTTCCAAGTGGAGCACGACTGACGGGCGGATCATCTCTGCCGACCGGCTGGGCACGGCGGAGCTGCCCGGGTTCATCATTGCCGGACGCCGCGGCGTGGACCTGACTCCTCCCGATCCGAGCCGCCCGCACCTGGGTGACCGCCTCGGTGGCGGAGACGCAGCCGACAAGCTGGAGGGCAACCGGCACAAGGACGAGGACGCGGGCCGCTCGCGCGGTTTGGCTGCGGTCGGCGACGTAGATGGAGACGGCAAGGCTGACTTTATGATCGGGTCCGTTCTCGCCGATCCGCGCGTGGACCCGAAGACCGGTATCGGAACTGTCAACGGCGGGGAGGGGTATCTGATTTACGGATTCTCCCAGGACTGATCCGCACCGCGCACGCGATCCGTGAAACCAGAACCCGCGACGAGCAGCGACCCCTGCTGCTCGGCGCGGGTTCTTTTCTTGACCTCTCAAACCGAGTCTGCGCCGACAGTCGGTCGACCAGCCGATCAGCCGATCAGCAGGGCAGCGCGGATCACCTCGTATATGGCAACCAGCGGAACACCTCCATCACCAGCTTGCGCGTAGCATGACTATCGTCGCAGGAGAAAGGGTGCCCGTTGACACCCCCGAGTGGCGTTCGTAGGCTACGAGTCACCCCGGCGCAACGCGTACCGGGAACCGGCAGCCCCAATGGATGAACAGGTGCCCCGTGAGGAAAGCTCCGCTGCACAGTGCCCACGTTCGACTTGGCGCCAAGATGGTGGACTTCGCCGGCTGGCAGATGCCGGTGATGTATCAGAGCATCGTCGAGGAGCACCGCTACACGCGTAGCGCCGTGTCACTGTTCGACGTGTCGCACATGGGGCGGTTCAAACTGACCGGCGACGACGTGGAAGCTTGCTTGCAGTATGTCTGCACGCGCAATCTGGCTACGGCGGAGGTCGGACAATCCTGCTACACGCACATCTGTCGTGAAGACGGTGGGGTGCTCGACGACGTGATCGTCTCCCGGGCGGAGGATCACTGGCTGATGGTGTGCAACGCGTCGAACCGCGAAAGGATCGTGGAGTGGTTGCGAACGCACACCTCCGGGCGCCGGTTCGACCTCAGCGATGAGACGCTGGACACCGCCATGGTGGCTCTGCAAGGTCCCCAGGCGGTGGAGGAATGCGTTCGGCTGCTGCCGATGGACGTACGTTCGATAGGACGATATCGCTTTCTCGCCGGATGCTTCATGACCTTCAACTACTCCATCTTCCGGAGTGGTTACACCGGAGAGGACGGATTCGAAATCGTGGTGCCCGCCAGAGCTATCCCGCTGATCGCGCCGCGATTGCTTGGTGAGGGGACTGCGGAGGCCTCGACCCCGATCCGTCCAGCGGGGCTGGGTGCTCGCGACACGCTGCGGCTGGAGGCGGGCATGCCGCTCTATGGGCACGAGTTGAGCGATGAGTGGGATTCGCTCAGCGCCGGGCAGGGATGGTGCGTGGATCTGGAGAAGGACTTTATCGGCGTCCAGGCCCTGCGCAAGCTCAAGGCGGAGGGGCTGCGACGCAAGATCGTCGGTCTGGAGCTCGAGAGCAAGCGGACCGCTCGTCAGGGCTACGCGGTGTGCGCCGGCGGGCGCGAGGTGGGCAAGGTGACCAGCGGTTGTCTCAGCCCGACGTTGGGCAAGAGCATCGCGATGGCCCTTGTGGAGGTGGAGTCGTCCGCTCCGGGCAGCGAGTTGGAGGTGGACTTCCGCGGGCGGCCGAGTGTCGCTCGAGTGGTTAAGCTACCCTTCTATAAGAGGCAGAAGACGTAGGGCGGGCGGTGCCCTCCCATAATGGAGTGAGTGCGGTAGGCGGAGCACCTGAACGGGGTCCCGCCAAGCGAGGCTGACACATGAGCATGCCAACCGACCGGAAGTACGCCGAGAGTCACGAGTGGTACCAGGTTGACGGAGACGTGGTTACGGTGGGAATCAGTCAGTTCGCCGCCGACGAGCTCACCGACGTCACCTACATCGAGCTGCCCGAGCCGGGCACCCAGCTTGAAGCCGAGCAGACGTGCGGGGAGCTGGAATCGGTCAAAGCCACTGCGGACCTGACCACCGCGCTGAGCGGAGAAGTCCTGGAGCGCAACGAGGCGTTGTCCGATCAGCCGGAGCTGATCAACGAGGATGCGTTCGGCGCCGCCTGGATGCTCAAGATCCGGGTCGCCGATCTCTCGCCACTCGAGAAGCTGATGGACGCCGCCGCCTACGAGAAGCACACCGCCGACGCGTAAGCCGGGTCTCATACGAATCCCAGCTACTGAGTGCCGATTGAGTTCTCGGGAATAGACGATGAGAAACGCACTCCCCTCCCTTCCAGGGAGGGGTTGGGGGAGGGTCAAGAGGCTCCAAGCCCACCCCCTCACCCTACCCTCTCCCCCTGGGGAGAGGGGCTTGGGGCCGCAACATGAATGCGGGAAACGGCAGTAATCAACAAGAATTCGTATAGTGGGTGAACCTCGGGCCTTGACATCCTTGGGACATCTTCAGCCGCGGTCCGGGCCGTATTCGGTTGTCAAAGAGCATGACGAGGATGCCAGGCGGATGCCTCGCGAAGCGGGCCACGCCGGTTCGACTCGTCCGAGGACCACACCGACTCGCTCAAACGGGAGCGCTCCGGGGTTCTCTACCACAAGTACATGGCGCGCGATCTGAGAGGTGGGTTTTTTGCGCGATCACGCGGTTCTTGGGTTCTGACAGTACTTCTAGTTGTTGATCGCCGATTGGGTCCTCGGGAATGGACGATGAGATGCCTCCCCTCCCTTCCAGGGAGGGGCAAGAGGCCCTGAACCTGCCCCCTCACCCTACCCTCTCCCCCAGGGGAGAGGGGCTTGGGGCCGCAGCATGAACGCGGGAAACGGCAGTAATCAGTCAGATTGCGTATCACATGGCGAAGGCCAAGCTGTCCCCAGATGGAGCATCCCGATCGTTTTGCGGGCGAGTGCGCGTTCGGCGTTTCGCCGTGGCGCCAGGGTGACGCTACAGACCAAGTCGACAGCTCCGGAAGCGATGAGGCGCCCGCACGCGGTCGAGGCTACGCCGGCGCGGAAGGAACGCGGGCCGAGGTTGCGGTGCCGGCTTGGGCGAGCGCCTGATCCAGGTCGGCCAGGGTGTCGTCGGCGTGCTCGCCCCCGACGCACAGGCGTACCATGTTCGGGGGGATGTGGGCCAGCTTGCGTCCCTCTTCGCCTTGCTGTTGGTGGGTGGAGATGGCTGGGATGGTCGCCACACTCTTGATGCGTCCAAGATCCGTCGCTCGCCAAATGCGCTGGAGGGCGTCGAAGAACGTCCTCGTCGCCTCCGCGCCACCCTTGACGCAGAAGGACATCAAGTGCCCGTAGCGGTTGACGGGTTTGCCGTACTGCTCGTCGTGCTCGGCGTCCACCAGCCACATGTACCTGCTGGCCAACTCGTGCAACGGATGATCGGGTAAGCCCAGGTAGGCTACGCTCTCTATCTGGGGGTGGTTCTGTAACGCCTCCGCCACCTTCATCGTGTTGCGGCTGAGCAGATCAACTTTGCTGCGTAGCGTGCGCATGTCGTTGAGGGTCATGATCGCCTGCATGGGGTGCAGGTTAGGCCCGGTGTCCCGGTTGGGCAGATACTTGACGTACAGCGGGAAGTCCTTCTTGAGATCGTCATTGTCGATGTTGGTGGTGAGGTTGTGGCGGGCGATCAAAGCGCCGCAGACGCCGAACCCACTGCTGGTCAGGGTCTTGGTGGCGGACTGTACCACGATGTCCGCTCCGTGGCAGATAGGCCTCAGCAGCGCCGGCGTAGCTACAGTGGTGTCGCAGATCAACGGCAGGTTGTGGCTGTGGGCCAGGTCCGCCACGGCCTGGATGTCGAAGAAGCCCTGGGCCGGGTTGCTGGGCAGCTCGCCGTAGAGGAAGCGGGTGTTCTTATCGATCTTACAGGCCCACTCTTCGATGTTCTGGGGGTTCTCCACCCAGCGGCACTCGATACCGCGCTCCTGCATGTAGCGGACGGTGAATAGCTGAAAGGTCCCGCCGTAGCACTGGGCGGTAGCCACGAAGTTCCGCGGTTCGTGAACATGCTCCTGCTGGTGAACCAGAAACGGCTGGGTCGCCGTGGAGATAGCCGCCATCCCCGATGAAGTTGAGCAGCAAGAGGTCTCCCCGTCAAAGCCGTATCCCTCCAGCAACGCCAGCGCCCATTCATAGTAGTAAGTCGAAGGGTTGGCGATGCGTGAGTAGCACCACGTGGGGATCAGATAAGCCAGGGCGCACTCCATCTCGTCCGAATCGCGGTACGCCTGCGATGCGCTCATGAACACCGGTTCTATGATGGCGCCCTGGTAGTCTTCGATGGCGTCTTCGACGGAGTAGAGTCCGTGGACGGCGATCGTGTCGAACTTCCATCCCTTGACCACCTCACGGATATACTTGGCCCGCTTGTCCAGGTAGGCGGCGTTCTTGTCGATGTAGGCCTGCATGCCCGGCGTGATTGTGACTTCATCTTCATCGTACATGTGTGGACTCCTGCTCGGGACCGCAACAGCCGGCGCCGCCTGGGGGCGGGCGAACCTCCGCTCGGTGAATCGGCAGCTCGCCCCAGTAGCATACCGGATGCTTCTACCAGGCGACAATAGAATCGACCCACGCTGAAGCGGATGAACGGTTGGACCTGACCGCCCAGCGCGTACTAATCCGGCAGGTGGAGGGACGGCAGGGATCGCCGCAGCGACCGGCATCCCAGGAGGCCCTCATGGGAATGCGCGCAATCCGCTCCATCCTTCGGTCGGCGTAGCGCCGGTTTCTACTTGGCCATGCGCTGACTGCAACGGAGATGCGGTGACACGCGAGCCCCGCAGGCGTCCGCACTTTCTCGCGAGCCTTGCGTAGAGTTCCACATCGCTGCGGGCATGCCCCCGGCGAGCACCTCCCGGGAACTCTATAAGTTCTTTGGGGACAGTAGTTTGCGTTAAGCTCTCCAGTCCTTCAGGGGAGGTGGCATTTGTATTGCTGGAAGCCGAGCGGCAGCAGATCGACTAGAATGCGAGCGGAGTGTCGGTCGCAAAACGCGTTCGTAGGCCAGGGGAGCGCCATGGAGAACTGGGAGATCACCGAGGACCGCTGCAAGGGCTGCGGGCTGTGCGTGGAGTTCTGCCCTAAGGACTGCCTGCGGATGTCCGCGGGCTTGAATCGGATAGGCTACCACGCCGCCGAGCTGATCGATGCGCAGAACTGCAACGGCTGCGCGATGTGCGCCCAGATGTGTCCGGAACTAGCGATCAAGATATACCGAAGAGCGAAGGTGAAGCATGCCTGAGCTGCGGCTAATCAAGGGCAACGAAGCGATTTGTTATGGCGCGGTGCATGGCGGGTGTGAGGCTTTCTTCGGCTACCCCATCACCCCGCAGAACGAAGTGCCCGAGGTCATGTCCTGGTTGATGCCCAAGTACGGGCGCGTCTTCCTCCAGGCGGAGAGCGAAATCGCTTCAATCAACATGATCTACGGAGCCTCCGGTGCGGGTAAGCGTTCGATGTCGTCCAGCTCGAGCCCGGGCATCAGCCTGATGATGGAGGGGCTGAGCTATATCGCCGGCGCCGAGTTGCCCTGTGTGCTGGTCAACGTACAGCGGGGCGGGCCGGGTCTGGGGAACATCGCTCCGTCGCAGAGCGACTACTTTCAGGCGGTCAAGGGCGGTGGCCATGGCGATTATAACTCCATCGTGCTCGGCCCCTGGAACGCTCAGGAGATGTACGACCACCCCCGGATCGCTTTTGAGCTTGCGGACCGGTATCGCATTCCGGTGATCGTGCTTTCCGACGCGGTGTTGGGCTCGATGCTCGAGCCGGCGCGCATTCCGGACGAACCGCCTTCCCTCACCGTACCGCCGAAGGATTGGGCGGCGTGCGGGCGCGACGGGCGTGACCACAAGAACGTGATCAATTCGCTGTACCTCGATCCGGAGGAGCTGTCCGACCACAACGATAAGCTGCAAGCCCGCTACCGCACGATCAGCGAGAACGAGAAGCTGTGGGACACGCGCCTGGTGGATGATGCGGAGTTCCTGGTGGTGGCATACGGAATCTCCGCCCGGATCGGGTTAAGCGCCGCCAAGCTGGCCCGCGAGCGCGGACTGAAAGTGGGGTTGTTCCGCCCGATCACGCTGTGGCCGTTCCCCAGCGAAGCCCTGCAGGAGGCTACCCAGCAGGTCCGGGGCTCGCTGGTCTTCGAGTTGAGTGGCGGGCAGATGGTTGAAGATGTGCGCCTGGCCTCTCCGGGCCACCCGGTGGAGTTCTTCGGCAAGATGGGCGGAGTGCTGCCCTCTCCGACGGAACTATGTGACGAAATATTCAAGGCGGCGGAGCGCTGTCATGCCCGAAGTCCAAGAGCAGACCAAGTGCGTGTTTGATCGGCCTCAGGCCCTGGCCGACCAGTCGCACCACTACTGCCCAGGTTGTTCACACGGGATCTTCCATCGGCTGATTGCCGAGATGATCGATGAGTTCGAGCTCTTCGATCGGACGATCGGCATTGTTCCGGTGGGGTGTTCCGTTCTGGCCTACAACTACTTCGAAGTGGACACCATGGAGGCCAGCCACGGCCGGGCTCCGGCGGTGGCCACGGGCATCAAGCGCCCCCTTCCCGACCGCTTCGTGTTCACCTACCAGGGCGACGGCGATCTGGCGTCGATTGGCATGAGTGAGACGGTACACGTTGCCGCTCGCGGGGAGAAGATCACCATATTCTTCGTCAACAACGGCATCTACGGGATGACTGGCGGTCAGATGGCTCCCACCTCCCTGGAGGGCCAGAAGAGCACCACCAGCCCCGCAGGTCGCGACGTCGAGCTTACCGGGCAGCCGATCGACATGTGCGCGCTGCTCTCCTCCCTACCCGGCGTGGCGTACATGGCCCGCGTACCGCTAACCAGCCCCAAGCACCTCAACACGGCACGCAAGTACATGCGCAAGGCGATCAAAGCCCAGCTCGACGGTCTGGGCTTCTCGATGATCGAAGCTCTGTGTGTCTGCCCGGTGCAGTGGGGGATGGATCCGAAGTTGGCGTTGCAGCATGTGGATGAGAACGTGGTGAAGGTCTTTCCGCCCGGCGAGTACAT
>JAAEQG010001170.1 GCA_024231775.1 bacterium | reverse complement strand
GATCAAGAAGGTGGCTCGTAGCGTCCGTGCTCATCGAGGTCTAATCCTGAACTGGTTCGCCGCCAAGAAGGAGTTCAACAGCGGAATCGTGGAGGGGTTGAACTACCGCGTCAAACTGACCATCAGAAAGGCGTACGGCTTTCGAACCCTCCAAGCCGCGGAAATCGCACTCTATCACGCCTTAGGCCGCCTACCCGAACCAGAACTCGCCCACGAATTCTGCTGAGGAGGCATGCTCGGAGCCATGATTCTCCACCAGAAAGGAAGCTGGCGGATGTAATCGATCGTGTAGCCGCCGGCGTGCCAGGCGATCTGGTTGCCCAGTCCGATCAGCTTACGAGACCCGACGGCGAACAAACCGCCGCCGAGGCCGATCAGCAGCGCGACCAGCACCATGTAGACGTGCTCGGACTGGCGCAGCTCCGCGTGGAGCCGCCGCAAGTATCTAAGGGGATTCCGAACCGCGTCAATCATGCGCAGCGCTACTCATGCCTTCGCTTGCGATGCTTGAGACATCCTCATGGATCTGTACCAGTGCGATGAGACGCTGGTCGGTGCGTAGAGGCGTGTCGACGTCCGGCGGACACTGGAGGGCACCGTCGGGCTGCTCGATGGCCACGACCTGGACACCGTACTCATTACGAAAGCTCCCCTCTCGGAGCGACTTGCCTATCGCTTGGATCGGCACCAGGAGACGTTGCAGCTCATGCTCGCGGGCAGGCACCAAGCCAGTCAGCAACTCGTGGAATTGCCCCTCTCGCTCGATGGCAGCCAAGCCGTGGTGCTCACGTAACACCGACCGCTCCATCTCTCCCACATGACGACGGACCTTCTTGAATACTCGCTCGCGCGTCAACATGCCCAACCAGCGCCGGTCCGAATCTCGCGATACTACGGGTAGGACGTCCTGGTTACTGCGGCTAAACTGGTTGAGAGCTTCGTACACACTGTCATCCGGATAGACCGTTGACACGCCCTCGGTCATCATGTCCATCGCGATGACGACGTCCCCAAGCTGCGGTTCTTCAGTGTTTCTCAGAATCTCCGCCGTGGAGATCAGGCCGAACAACTCTTTGCCGCGAGCGACGGCAAAAACTGGCCGCGTACCGTACTGGGTCTGTCTGAGTAGCTCGGCGAGTGGTGTCTCCGGGCCCACAACGGGTGTCCAGTCGCGCTCCAGCAATTGCCCCACCCGCCAGGACTCCAGTATATGTACGACCGCGTCGCCGGCGTGGGCGGGGGATTCCGCCGAACTGCGAACCTGTTCGTGATTCAAGCCCCAGGGACGTCCGACCACGTACGCACTGACGCAGACAAGCATCAACGGTACGATGAGCCCGTAGCTGCCAGTCATCTCCATCACCATGACGATAGCGGCCAGTGGGGTACGCATGCTGGCGGCCAGCACGCCGCCCATACCCACCGGGATGAGCGCCTCTCGCAGCCCCTCGGGAAACGTGCCTGGGTAAGCCGCCTCACACAGGGCGCCCAGACAGGCCCCGACCGTCCCGCCGATGAATACGCATGGTCCGAGCACGCCACCAGACGCGCCGCTCCCCACGGTCAGTCCGGTGGCCACACACTTGGCCAGGGCCACTGCGGCGAAGATGGCGGCCCACCACCACCAGTTGATCGTGCTCACATCGCCGAAGAAATGTGGAGCTGCAGCTGGTAGCGTCATGGCGTTTTGAACGAAGCGGTATTGCCCGTCCATCACCTGGGGCAGCAGGCAGGCCAAACCCCCGGTGGCCAGCCCGCCTATCGCCGGCGCGAGCCAGCGCGGCAAACGCGACCAGGGCAGCCACCACTTTTCCACAGTGCTCATACACTGGCTGAAGAATATGCTCACGCCGCCGCACAGCAGGCCGAGTAGGGTGTACGGAATCAGCTCGACCGGCGAGGTGAATGCCAATTCGGTGGCTCCGCGAAGCATGTGTTCCCCGAAGCCACAGAAGAACATGAACGCCGAGTAGCCCAGCACGGACGAGACCACCGCTGGCACGATGGCGTCGGCCTCAAACTCCGGTTCGCGGTAGAGGACGCTGGCGGCGAACAAGGCTCCACCGAGGGGACACTGGAAAATGGCCCCGATTCCCGCCCCACAACCGGCGATCAGAAGAATGCGTTGCTCGCGGGGAGTGACGCCGAAGATACGACCGAGACTAGATCCGATCGCCGCCCCCAGCGCAGCGATGGGTCCTTCAGGACCGGCCGACCCTCCGCAGGCGATGACCCAGACCGCCGCCGCCGCCTTGACCAAGGGAGCTTTCACGTGCAACCGCCCCAGGCCGTGATGGAACGCTCGCACGAGCACGTCGGTTCCGTGCCCGAGAGCTTCGGGACACAGCAGGCGAACCACAATACCGGAGACCAATCCCCCCAGCGCGGGCAGTAGCAGGACGCCCCAGCGAAAGTTGAGGATTCCGGCGGAACCCAAATGGGTGAACCGCCCGGCCAGGAACTGCGACCCGTGGATCAAGCCCCACTCGAACGCCGCAGCCGCGACCCCGCCGGCGACCCCCGCCAGGGCACCGAGCACGAGGAAGCGACCCCAGCGGGGCACCCGCAGGAGGAGCAAGACTCTCTTTCCGCGTACCTTCAAGACCATCTCCACAGTGTTGGCGTCGCTGGGGCACCGGAAGCCAGTGGTCCATAGTCCGTGCTGGGTCCGCCTCTGCCGCAAGACGGGGCCAAACCTCAGGATTGTAAGGCGTTGCGCTCAGGCTACAATGGCCGGGATACCCTCATGACGGGGGACGGCGGTGATTCCTAAAGTGGAGAAGACCGCCCCGCGATTGGTGGGCCGATCTCGATGGAGAACCAGCCATGCGAAACCAGATGTTTCACGTCTTTCGCAACTCGCCGTTCGGGCGGGAGAACCTCATGCAGGCGGCGTACTTCTGCCAGAAGCAGTTCGGTATGTCCATGGCCGTTCGAATTCCCACGCGGACGCGGTTCCTGATGCGTTTCGAAACAGGGGAAGTGACCGGCAACTTGGACGGCTCGTACGTGCAGCATCCCGAGACCGCCCAGGTACACGCGGAAGAGATCCTGGCCGATTTCAAGGTCAAATGCTCTTTCTTCCAGCCGAACGAGTTTGCCCAACCGAACCTTCCAGTGATTCCCGTCGACTGGGGGGTGATGTCCTGCCCGCGGGTGATGAGCGAGCAAAGCGGCCGCATCGGACTGGGGCATATCGGACCCAAGGTCCGTGGCATTGCCAAGCACGCACAGTTTCCCGTGTTTATCCCCGCGTTGGCGTACAAACCCTGGAACCGGGTCTCGATATTCTTTGGCGGATCACAGCTCGGCACTGTTGTCGTCAGGGAAGGCATCGCCATCGCCCGTCTGGCCCGCGTCCCGTTCACCGTATTCACGCAGCTTGAGGGCACGACGCGGGGGGAGTGCGAGCAAACCCTTGTGGAGGCCGACTTGCTCAGCGAGGTCCATGCTGCTGACGCGAGTTGGGAGGTCTTCGACAGCGGGACGTTGGAAGAGAACCTCTACGCGGTACCGCATGACAGTCTGGCCGTGGTCGGAGCCGCCGGTCATCGACTGATGGCCGAACTGATCTTCGGTAGCAAGCTCGAAACCATCCAAGCGACCCTGCCCAATCCACTACTGGTGGTGGGCCCAGACTGCCGGGCGCGAGTGGAATCGGGGGAGACCGATCGTTTTCGTCCGGCGTAGCCAGCCTCGCCGGCTTCCTGCTATCCGGGACCATGCGTCCGAATACACTTGATCAGGTTGGCGGCGTTCGGACTGATCACCTCGTAGTACACCTGTTTGCCCTCGCGGCGCGGGGTGACGATTCCGTTGGAGCGCATCTGACCGAGATGCTGGCTCACCACCGGCGGCGCCAGCTTGAGCATCGACGCCAGCTTGCTCACCGATACCGACTCGCTCAGCAGGATCTCCACGATTCGAAGGCGGTGGGGGTGGGCGAGGACTTTGAGCACGGGCGCCACCTCCCGAAGGGTCTTGGAGGGAACACGTTTCGATCGTTTGGCCTTGGTCATGCAGATCCCCTTGTCCTGGTCCAGGGACACATTATCCTGCCCCACGCCCACGAGGTCAACACTGCGACGCCGAATCGCCGGACTCCGCCGGTTACGCCGGTGACCATCATGCGAACCGGATACGCCTCGCCCGGTCCCGGCCTGATCGTCGGCCATAACAGCTCTTGACCTGTTGACCTATCCAGTCGATAATCTTTCTGAGTGGTCTGCCGGTGGTGTCTTCGGGCGATGGTCGTGGCGGTTACGGCTACCCGGCAGCTCGTGGGCTTGAGACGAGGGACTACCGCCCGGTGCGTGGGAGCGTGACCGACCCCGGCGGTGGCAGGTGATTCTGCAGCAGGGTCAATCCGACGGCCTGGCGCGGGATGGACGGAATCCGAAGGTAGCAACCTGAGCAGAGACGCGGCTCGGCCGGGTTGTATGGATGTACGTGGCAACGGTGGTAGACCTGGAGAAACAAGATATGTTGAGGCGAAACGCGGGTTTCAGATTGGTGGCGATGGGCTTCATGCCGATTGTGTGCATGATGTTGATGGCAGGCTGTGAAGCGATACAGCCTCCCGAGTGCGCGACGGACGCGGATTGCGCAGAAGGCCAGGTATGCACGAGCGGGGTGTGTACCGACGCGCCTGGTCCTGAGTGCGTTGAGGACGCGGATTGCGCAGAAGGCCAGGTGTGCGATGATGACGGTGTGTGTGTGGAAGCTCCGGAGGAGCCCCTGCACAAGACGCTCATCACCGACTACCAGGGTACGCAAACCTGTCTGACTTGCCATTCCGAGCATGCTACGGACATCATGCAGACCGGTCACTGGAACTGGGGCGGCGCGGTCGACAATATTGCGGGCCTGGAGGGCGAAGACCACGGAAAAGTCGACCTCATCAACGATTACTGAGTGGCTATCAGCAGCAACGAGGGTCGTTGCACGCAATGTCACATCAGCTATGGTTGGAAGTCGGGGACCGACACGGAGACGTTCTTCAACACGCCGGAGAACATCGATTGCCTTATCTGCCACGATACGACCGGCACCTACCGCAAGCACCCTAGCGCCGACGGCGGCGGCGGACCCGCTTCGCTCTTGGTCGAGGGAGAGGTTGTGCCCGTTACCGAGATGTCTGAACTCAACGAGGTGGCCTACAACGTCGGGGCGCCCTCTCGTGCTAACTGCGGGCTCTGTCACTACTACGCCGGGGGCGATGACAACGTCAAACATGGTGATCTCTCGACCGACCTGAACGACGCGACCAACGAGCAGGACGTCCACATGGGTGGGCTCGATTATACCTGCCAGGAATGCCACGTTTCGCAGGACCATAAGATCGCCGGCACCACGGCGTTGCACAGCGACGAAGGCGAGGTGGCCTGCACCGATTGCCATGATGTAGCCGGCTTGCATAGCGCGAATCCGATGCTGGCCAGCCACCTGGACACCGTGGCCTGCCAGGTGTGCCACATTCCGGCGTTCTCGCGCACTATGGCTACCAACGTCGCCTGGTACTGGGATGAAGCCGGCGAAGACCGCACGGATGTCCCGCTCCAGTTCGACAGATCAACCTACAGTAAGAAGAAGGGCAGGTTCGAATGGGATATGAACGTCACCCCCACGTACCTGTGGTTCGATGGGGAGTGGGCTCGCATGGTGGTGAACGTGAGCGACACGTACACCGCGGCGGGCACCGAAGAGGATCCTGTCGTTCTGGCTGCTCCGACCGCCACCGCCGAAACGGAAGGTGCGAAGATCTATCCGTTCAAGAAGATGGTCGGCCGGCAGCCGGCGGACCCGATCAATCAGTTGATGCTCGTACCCCACTTGTTCGGGACCGGGCCCGGTCCGGATCCCTACTGGGTTTCGTTTGACTGGGGTCTGGCTGTGGCGGAGGGCGCGGCTTATGCCGGCCAGGACTACAGTGGTGAGTACGGGTTTGTCAACACGGCAATGTACCTGAGCATCAACCACGAGGTGGCTCCGGCTACGGAGGCTTTGCAGTGTGCCGATTGTCACGGCAACGCCAGCTTCTGGGGATCCCTTGGGATTGACGATCCAACCGGCGGCTAGTAAGTCGCTTGACGATGTGCTCTAAGTGTGACTAGGGCGCCGACACGGGCTGCCTGCGACAACCGCAGGCAGCCCGTGCTCGGTGTGTGGTGGAAACGCGCGTCCTGATGGGACCCTGGGGGGTCGGATGAGGAGGTCGGGAATCTTCTTGGAGGGGGAGGGGGGAGACATCTCACCTCCCACACGCCCGAACCGGCTACTCTTCAAGAAGGGGCACAACTATGTCAGGGGGCGGTCAAAACCGCCCCTGCAGGCTCACCCTTACCCACATATTGATGCTTTTGGGAGGGTATCGCCGATATGGTGTGTAGCGTGCACGGTGACAACTGAATGGAAGCAACAGTCGTGACAGGAGGCCTACGATGACGGAAAGCGTGTGCGCTGCCAGTGCTTGGGCTCTGGCCGATTCCGGTGACGCTGATTTCGGAGATCGGCGTCGTTCAAAAGACTCGTGCAGTTGGCGGGGATGATGGCCCTATCCCCGCAATCGTCACTTCCCAAACAGTGCGGTTCGTGGAGAGATCTCAAGGCCGCGTATCGTCTATTCAACAATCCCAACGTCACTCCTGACGGCATTCAAAGTACGCATCGAACAGCAACGTACGCGGCATGCAAGAACCACCCGGTCGTCCTCTGTGTACAGGACGGTACGACGTTGTCCTTTAGTGGGCGAACGAAGCACCGCGGG
>JAAEQG010001169.1 GCA_024231775.1 bacterium | reverse complement strand
GCACGGCAGTCACGTGGGCTGGGAGTTCTACGACGCCAACGACGTGCGCGACCTGAGCAACTATGGTACATTCCCCTTCGTCGCCAGCCACGCTTGCGACACCGGCAATTTTGCCGAATACGAGGTGTTTGGCGAGACCTGGATGCGCCAGGCGAACAAGGGCGCGCTGGCCTTTTGGGGATCGTCCGACAACAGTTTCTGGGGACCGGACGACACCCTGGAGCGGGCCACATTCGACTCGCTGTTTGCCGAGACCAAGGGAGACACCGCCGTCGCCAGGGTGACCAACGATGGCCTGGCCGCGGTCGAGGCCGCCTACCCCGGCTCCGCCCGCTATTACCGGGAGACCTACAACGTCCTGGGGGACTCGTCGCTTCAGGTTCTCGTGGAGAAGGATTGCTGGTCTGGGCTGGGAGACCTGACTCCCATCGCTCCCACCGACTGTCTCACGCTGACATTCGGAGAAACCTGCTCCTTTACCGTGCCGTATACTGTGCCGGAGTGCGCGCCCGATCCGCTGATTAACACCGTCGTGGTCACCTATCACCCAATTGGTTTCGACAACAAGATCACAGACACGGACAACTACACCGTGAACCT
>JAAEQG010001168.1 GCA_024231775.1 bacterium | reverse complement strand
CTGGACCAGGCTGCCATCCTCCGCCCAGCGCAACTCCACTGCGGAAAGGATCAGCAGACTGCCCTTCTGCGCAGTCTCGACCCGACCGAGCGAGACCGCTGGTTCGTCCGCTGCCAGACCCGGGTTCGCCAGCCAAACTAGCGCGACCGCGGCGACCAGGCCCATTCGACACCCCCCATCCAACCGATGCGCGCGCCAGGGGTCCGCCTGTTCTCCCCTCAGCCTGCTGTACCACCCAGATGTTCTCGTACGCCTCATAGACTGCTTCTCCCCGCTCGCTCAAGCACCCGTGCCTTGGATCAGGCCCGCCCTTCTCGTTCTGGCCGATAATGCACCTTGTGAACCGGCCCGTTAAGTGTGCTCACCTACGCACACTTACGGCAAGCACTGGTGCCGCGCGGCCTCCGCGGCGAGCAAGACATACCGCACCACAACGCACCGAAGTATCTCACCGAGTTATCCTACTGAAGACACCCTCCTCGCCCAAGTTTATTCGGAAGCATAATGGCTTGTCAAGCTGTTTCCCGCGTAACTTATGTCTGCATATGCATGGAATTTAACTACCGATAAGCCCTGCTATTGCGTCCGGTAAGTGTCTTTATCACTACTGGGACAGGATACTCGGACCGTAGCATGCCCTACCTCTCTCAGGAATGCAGACACGACCCCTCCCCGTCCGATAGCGGTTCTCTCCGTGGGCCTCCACCGATAATAGGACTCCATGGGGCCGGGTTTCAACTTCCACAGTCCATTAACTAATAAATCTTTACTCCATTTCGATTAGCGGACCCTACGCACTCCGACGTCCCCGCGCGCCGGTTGGTGTCGCCAGATGCGTACGTCCCTATACCCGGCCCGCCAGTGATGCGCTCCGATCAGTAAGCCTGAACGCTCCCTCACTGTCCGGCAGAGGAATGGACGAGTCCACCGCACCAGGCGTACGGTCTCTGCATACACGCGGGCCGATAATGTCACAGGGGGTACGCCTCCGTGGATGACTATATCGGACGCGGCAAGTGCATCGGCGCTGCGTTCTGCCCGAGTTGCGGTGCCATATGCCATACCCACAAGGCAACCAGTGCACGCCCGCGCGGATGCTGCACGCCCAGCCGGGTCGGTGCCGGTCCGGCAGCGCCCGTGGCGGTCGCAAGCACCTCCGGTCGTCCGATAGTCCACGCCCGGGCGCCACCTGATGACGGAACCGCGTCGGCTTGACACGGCGACAAGGCTGCGGTTATTAGAGCCCCCCTCGGGGCGATGATTCCGCGGGGTAGGGCGGGGGGGACTACGGACCGCCCTGTGAGCTTCCCGGATAACCGCTCGAGGATGGAAGACGGTTCAGCGGCGAACCGGGTGACGTGTTGTTTTTCGAGTAATGACCAGACGGTCGTGCGATGGGGAGTCCACGATGAAAACAGTAACGATACACACGGACTTTGGCGAGATGAACTTGGCCTTCTCTCCTGAGCAGGCTCCAGGCCATGTGGAGAACTTCATCGAGCTGGCGGAATCAGGATTCTACGACGGACTCGCGTTCCATAGGATCATTGACGGCTTCATGATCCAGGGCGGATGTCCGCGCGGGGACGGTACCGGTGACGGTCCGCGCCGGTTGAAGGCGGAGTTTAGCGAAACGCCTCACGTACTGGGCACGCTGTCGATGGCCCGCAGCCAGGACCCGGACTCGGCTTCCTGCCAGTTCTTCATCTGTCTCGGCGACGCCACCTTCCTGGATGGGAAGTACACGGCGTTCGGCCGGATCGCCGACGAGGCTTCCGTGGAGACCTTGCAGAAGATAGGCAAGGTTCCCGTACGCGACCCGGGCACGGGCGAGAACTCGTCCCCGCTCGAGCCGATCAAGATCACCAAGATGACCGTGGCAGAGTCGGCGTAGTCGATTCTCGGGCGGGGATGCTTGCGCCGCAGCAATCCTGCCGGCGGATGGTATCAGCCGGGCCACGGCGCGGGCGACGGATTGCGTACGGATAGCGGTGATAACGCGGGCTAGCCATGATTGACGCAGAAGCGCACTACCACTTCCGGTTGGAGGTGTTCTCCAAAGAGCTCGTGAGTCCGGGAGGTATCGTGTTCGTGGGTTCGTCGCACCTGGAGTGGTTTGACACCGACCGATTCCTGCCCGGGTACCACATCGTCAATCGCGGGATCGCCTCCGACCGGCTGGGCATCGGCGAACGGGGCATACTGCATCGGCTGGACGTATCGGTTTTCGACTGCCATCCCTCGTTCGTGTTGTTCCAGAACGGCATTAACGATCTGGGCGAGTTGGCCCGCCGGGGTACTCCGCCTCTGGAAAGGATCTTCAAGTGCGCAGACCAAGTCATCAGCAGAATACGCGAGGGACTGCCTGAGGTTCCGCTGGTGATCGCCAACGAGATGCCCACCACCGGGCGCTTCGCCAATTGCGCACCTTTGGTCCTGCCGTACAACGCCCATCTCCGACGGGTGGCCGAACGGTACGGCTGTGGGTACGCCGATCTCTACACGATCGTGGTTAGTGACGCCGCGGAGCTGCGCAGCGAACTGACCTACGACGGCCTGCACCTCAACGACCAAGGATACGCCTTGCTGGCGGAACATGTCAAGCAGGTTCTCCCAGTGCCCTGATCTCGCGGTGGAGGTCGGGATGCAACGCAGAGACCGCCACTGATGTAGCGTCACCCCTCGTGGGTGACGAGAAACACCGGTTCGTCACCTACAAGGGGTGACGCTGCAAACTTGATCGACAAGCCCTTCGGCGGTGGGAAACAATATGCAGGGTGCCATGGCCATCGCGCAGCGTGGCCATGATTGGGTTGAGGACATGCTCGCCCTT
>JAAEQG010001167.1 GCA_024231775.1 bacterium | reverse complement strand
CCTGAGGGGCTACAACCCCATCTTCATGGATCCCTACGATGGCGCGGTGCTGGGCAAGCGGTTCGATGCGAAGTGGGACCCGATCCGGCGGAGCCTGGGATATGCGCGCCGCTACGCCCAGCGGATGGATCTAGCCAATGCCGTGCCGACGACGGAGATCGCTTCGACGAAGTACTGCCTGGCCAATCCGGGCAGGGAATACCTCGTCTATCGACCCGCAGGCGGTGACGACGGGTTCACCATCACACTGCCAGCCGGGACCTATGCCTACGAGTGGTTCGATCCCGGTGTGGGGAAACCGATGGGGACTGGGCAGGTGAAGGGCTTTGGTGGCGAGCGGCGGTTCGAGCCACCGTTCGGGGGAGACGCCGTGCTGCTGCTGACGCGGAAGGGGGTCTTCCCCAAGAAGCAGTGGTTGCAGGCGAGTCCCGAGTTGCACGGGATCGACCCGGCCAAGCTGGAGGCGGCGGTCGAGTATCTTCGCCAGAACTCAGGTCCCGACGGTGTGAACGAACTGGTCAT
>JAAEQG010001166.1 GCA_024231775.1 bacterium | reverse complement strand
GCTGGCAGCCCGGGAGGAGACGAGGAACCTGGTGGACATTCAGGTGGTGGTCTTTCCGCAGGACGGCATCATCCAGGATGACGGCGCGTACGCGCAGATGCGGGCGGGGTTGGAGATGGGTTGCGATTTGGTCGGCGGCATCGCCCATAACGAGCGTACTGCCGGGGACAGCAAGCGACACGTCGAGATGCTGTTCGAGTTGGCGGAGGAGTTCGATTGTGACATCGACTGTCACATCGACGAAACCGACGATCCCGAATCGAAGTGCGTCGAGGAGCTGGCAGCCAAGACGATCGAGCGGGGGCGTCAGGGGCGCGTGACCGGTTCACACGTGTGCGCCTTATCCAGCTACGACGACGCCCACGCCGCCAAGGTCATCAGCCTGATCGCCCGGGCGGGCGTACACGTGGTGACCAATCCCGGGGTCAACCTGCACCTTCAGGGTCGCTTCGATCGCTACCCCAAACGTCGCGGGCTGACCCGCGTGACCGAACTGCTGGAGGCCCGGGTGAACGTCTCCGCGGGCCAGGACTGCATTAAGGACCCCTTCTACCCGCTGGGCAGCGGCAACATGTTCGAGGTGGGGAGTCTGTTGATCCACGCCGACCACCTAGCCAGGCCCGAGCAGATCGAGCAGGTCGCG
>JAAEQG010001165.1 GCA_024231775.1 bacterium | reverse complement strand
TTCGAACGCCCTCTTCCTTTCGCCTGACAGTCCTTGACTCTACTCCAGTTCGTCTTCATTTCATCGATTCTCGGTAGATCCAGCGGGACTGTCAACGAATTCGACGAGTCGAGCTGGGGCGGTGGCCTGGCCGGTTTGATCTCAGGAATTTTCGTAGGGAGCCCGACTCCGTCCAGGTATTTATTTATCGAAGCTTGGTCGGTGATCGCCGATACGATGCTCATCCGTCCGCCGCAGTGAGCGCATGTCTCCATGTCGAGCTCCCCCAAACACCGTGCAATTCACATATGCCCAATCGGATTCAGTAGTTGTTCGTCCAGTTTTCCGTTCCAATGCGCCTTCGTATGACCATTTGGAATCTTTTCTCGTCCACAAATACTGAAGATTGCATTTCGCCCGGCGATATGGGTCGCAAGAGTGTCAGCGTCTCTGAGCGGATCCGCGGTTTCCTACCCAGCAAACCAGAGTCTCCCCTTCCAGGGGCTGGTGCAGATGGGATCTTCCAATGGACCTGCCTCCGATGGGGCCTGTACAACCGAGGCATTCTGATATTTTTAGCAGAACCAGATTCCGACTTGTCGTTCGAAACTTTTGTGTTTTCAAGCACTTGGGTGCTATGGCGGCATAAATAATAAAAACCGAAAAAAAGAAAATATTGATACACATTTCGTCATTTGATGATATTTTGCTGATATCAAATGAACACTGTTGTTTTACTGAGGTTTTGGTAACCAAGGAGTATAACGATGTCGAGGGAAAAGACTGCTCGCCGTGGATGCAGGTTTGTTCACGTATTCGCCGCTATGTTGTTCGTCGGTTGCGGAGCGGATGCGCCAGAGCTCGTTGACGTAGATACCGAAGACACCGGAGCCGGAGACGCCGACACGGACGCTGACGGGGACGCCGACACGGACGCTGACGGAGACGCCGACACGGACGCTGACGGAGACGCCGACACGGACGCTGACGGGGACGCCGACACGGACGCTGACGGGGACGCCGATGGGGACGCCGACACGGACACGGACGATGGTCCGAAACCGCCGGAGGATCCCAAGTGCTATACTCCCTGCCGCGTAGGGCTCACTCGATCGGACGGAACCTACGTCCCCTGCCCGGCCGACAAACTGATGCCCGGTTGCTATGGAGATACCATATGTGTGGACGGCAGCTGCCTCAATGCGACGGCCAGCTCGGGACAGAAGCTCGTCGTAAGAACGACCGACTCCTGCACCACGGACCTCGAATGCCCGGATTTCCAGACCTGTATTGCCAGCCGTTGCTACTCGAACTGTGATACGACAGCCGATTGCGAGGAGCCGCGCGAGTGCTACCGCCACGTCTGTCGTCAACGCTGCAGTCTCGACGGCGAGGAGGCGTGTCCGGAAGCCACCTTCTGCGAGAATGTGGACGGCGCCAACGGCTACTGCTTCATCAAGGCTCCCGAGAACGCCGACGAAACGGAGAAGCAGATTCTCGGGACTTTCAATGTAGACGTTACGTTTATCGAATATACGAGCTTGTCTCTCGAGGAAACTGTTGTGTTGACCAACAACACACCTGAACCGGTCGTCTATACCATAACCAAGACCGAGCACACCGAGTTCTCCGACACAGGTGAAACCGAGGTGACGGACAACCCGCTGACCTGGATCGAAATCACCGTTGACGAAGTAACCACTCTGGACCAATCGCTCGACTTCGAGGTGGCTGCGGGCGGGACCGCGGAAATAGTGCTCAAGGATACCGAGAACACGACCCTCGACCGGTGGGAGGGCAGTATCACCGTGGGCAACTCCGATCTCGGAGAGCGCCGGATCAACCTCCGGCGCGAGGCCAACCCCAAGGGACGCTGGCACGGCACGATGTACTACTTCGCCAACTTCGGCGAGCGCGGCCTTGACGAGTGGCGCGCGGACAAGGACGACCCGGAGCTGATCCAGCGGGTTGGCAACGCCTTTGTCAAGCGCTGGATCTCGCTCAAGCAGGGGGAGATCACCGTCGACGAGTTCCGGGCTATCATCCAGGCGACCAACAATGAATCGTGGAAGTGGCCTTCTGTTCAAAACCGCTGCCCCAATCCCGACGCGCCCAACCCGAATGTGGGTTGTTACCTATACGACGTACCGATAGTCGATTCGGATAGCGGCATTGTCATCTATTCCAGCGACCTGCGTTACTTTCCGATCCCCTCGGCGGTGACCGAGCTGCCGCTCGCGGTGCACATCAAACCGCAGGAGGGAGGCGAGCTGGTCGAATGGATGGGACGGATCAACTCCACCGATGCCCTCCACTATCCGGGCAATCCGTCCGTCACCCTCAACTTCGCCGCGGATCCGACCACCTGCGTGAGCAGCGTCGATGGCGCTTGCATCGTGCCCCTGGAGGATACGCCGGATCGTCCCGGCTTCCGCGCGCGCTCCCTGGTGGGCGGCCGCTACTTGACGAGCAGCGACGATACCACCTGCGCCCGCGTCGCCCCTGGAGATTTCGAGTTGCTCGGAGTGCCCTGGCTGCTCCCCGGCTTCGAGGGCGTCGGCGTGGAGTACAACGACAACAAGGGGCTGAACTACCGCTATGAATGTCGAGATCGGACCATCCCCTTCGCAAGCAGCGCCGACCGGGACGCCAACATCTCCCTGTCTGCAGCCAATCCGGTTCCCGACGGGCGCTTCCGTATGCGCACCCTGGAAATGGTCGACGGCGCAATGTTCAACCAGGACACACTGATCGTCATTTTCGAGGAACACTTCGCGTCTTTCCTCAGCGATGACCCTGCCGACGATTTCTCCGCATACGGATACATGATCCTGGCGCGGACGCCCGAGAACCTGGAGAGCGCCTCGTACTACGGCTCCGTGCAGGAGGACTTCCGACCCCAGCCCGACATCTTCGAGACGACCTGTTCGGAAGGGATTCTGGACAAGGTGGCCGATTCCATCGAGGCCGAGGACTACGTCTCGGCGAGGAGAATCCGCAATCGGGAGTTCGCCGGAAACATGGATGAAGTGGAGATATTGATCGAGACGCTTGTAGAGGGCAGATCAGATTCCATATCGGTTTCGGCGCTCAGTCTGGATGCTGATTATTGGGATGCGACGGAAGAGGAAACAATCCATTACTTCTGTCAAGATACGGGGCTCTTCGACGACGGCCCCGACGGGACCACTCCGTGTCCCGTGGGCAGCCAGGTGGAGTTCTTCGCGACCCGCGGCGTGGACAAGAAGGATCTCGGCGGGCTGTCTTGCCAGGACAACACACTCGTCTTCAAGTACCCGGACGAGGTGGAGCCTCTACCGGACCCACCGGACGGAGGGGATCAACTGGATGAAATAGACAATACGGAACCGGCCGAGCTGATCCTGCTCGAGGAAGGGGGAGAAAAGGGGACCTGCGATACCGTGCTCGAGACCTGGCGGCACGAGTGGCAGACAGGCCCGGACAACAGCACGGCCCGCTTCAACGTCGCCTGGACCTGTGAGAGCGACACCAATTATTGCGATTTCGATCGCTTCGATCTTCGCGAGGGAAAAGAGTTCTACGCGGAGACGGTCGAGGCGATCACTTTCCAGTCAATACAGTACGCCATTCGCGACGCTTTCCGTTACAAGACCAAGTTCCAGAATCGCTCGGGGAGCAGCCTGGCCTTCACCCCCTCGATCTGCGGCAGCCCGGAGGACACGGGCAACTACTGCTACGACCCGGCGGCCATTATCGAAATCGAGGAGCGCGTCGACTGCGCCCTCCACCTGTACACCGAGTACTACGACGAGCTGGCCGACCAGAACACGGTAAGGGGCGAGCTGCTCACCTACCTCAGGCAGAACTTCGCCTACGCCATGGAGCCCTACAGCCCGGTCGTGCACGACGGGTTCGAACGAAACTACGCCGAGCTGCTGATCATGCTCGGCGACGAGGCCTACACCCGGGCCTTTGCCTCTCGCTTCGACCTCGCCGGAGTTCAGATCTCCTCGTTCAACGGCGCGGACTTCGAGCCGAATGGGATCAACCTCTCCGGCGGCGCGGGATACGAGATGGCCAAGCTCTACGAGGCTACCCAGTACTACCAGCTGGCCCTGGACAGGCTCTACTCCCTGGGCCCGGTGATGTGGGCGGCCCTCGGCGAGGGCAAGGGGGACTTCATCACCCAGGAGACAGTGGTTTCCTACTTCTCCAAGCTGATCCGCGCCTCGGGCCAGAAGGCCCGGGCCTGGAGCCAGGTGTCCAAGCGCTATCAGAGCTTCAACCGGGCGGATCTCGCCCGCGCCGTGGCGGAGCGGGCCTACGTGGCCGGCTACATGGAGCTGGTCATTCTCTCACAGCTGATGTTCAAGGTGCTCGAGACCTCGGCCGGAGAGGACCGGCCGCAAATCGTCAAGGCGGTGGAGGAGGCTCAGCTGCGCTTCCGTCAGAGCCTGCTCGAGATGCGCGAGGTCTACCAGTCGATCACCGACGAGGTGAACTACTTCGGCTATCCGCCGGACTACGTGCCGTTCCCCCTGCTCGACCCCAGCCAGCCGGACATGAACGCCGCGCTCAATCTGATAGATTGGGCCAAGGAGATGGCGTTCATCGCCTCGGAGAAAGAGGACCTCGCCATCGCCTCGAGCAGGGAGTTCGACACGGACGCGGCCATGTTCGCCACCGAGCTGAACACTATCTCCAACAACTACGAGAACGAGCTCGAGGACCTGTGCGGACGGTTCGAAGGGGATGACGGGAAGCTCTACGCGGCCCTGCCCGAGAACGCCCATCAGAGCGAGCCGACCAAGGTGATGCTCGAGGTGCTCGGCACCCCCTGCGGCTGGGTGGGCAGCGGGGCGATCTACGAGGCGATGATGGAGCTGTCGATGGTCCGGCTCGATTTTCAAAGCATTGTTGTCGCTCAAGATAATTTGATTGGAGCGGTGAACATCGAGTGTGCTCGTATCGAGGACTATTGTGACGAAATATTTTCGCTTAGTAAAATCACGATCGACAACAAAAAAGACATTCAGAAAGCCGAAACATCGGTTCTGAAAATGGAACAGGCGATCGAAGATTTGCGACGTGGGGTGGACATCGTGGGGACGACTATGTCGATCTCCACAGGGGGAGACTTTATGACCACGATAGCTAACGTCGCTGTGAGCGGTACTTACGCAGGGCTTGCAGCCATCGCCGAGGGCATAACCTACGGCTTGCAACATGAGATTGTGGACAAACAGAACGACATTGCCGGATGGGAGAATGCGATAATAAAGGCCGAGTTCAAATCTCAGTGTGAGCTGGCCGAGATCGATTCTCTTGCGGTGATCAAGGAGAAACTGCTCGGGATGAACGAGCTGGAGATCGAGGCGATGAAGGTCCAGTACGCCATACAGCTGGGCTTCTCGAAAATCAAGGCGCTCAGGGACCTGGTCACCGACAGGAGGGACGAGATGGCCAAGGCCCACCAGATGCTGATCGACGTGGCCGCGGCCCACAACAACCCCAACGTTCGCATTTACAAGAACGACTCGATCATCACCGCGGACCGGACCTTCGAGCGGGCGCTCAAGGCCGCCTACGAGGCGACCAAGGGCTTCGAGTACTACACGGGCCAGACCTATGCGCACCGGGACGACCTGTTCCTCGTACGCCTCGTCAAGTACGGCGACTACAGCCTGGAGGCCTACATCGAGGCCATCGAGGACGCCTACTACACCTTTGCCAACGACTACGGGCTCCCCGACCAGAGGGTGGCCGTGATCTCGATGAGGGATGACATTCTGAAGATCCCGTACATAGGAGAAGATAGCCAGGCGCTCAGCCACGCGGAACGGATCCAGCTCTTCAGAGATCGCCTGGTCGACGTCAACATGATCGACTCCAGCGGCTATAGGGCCTTCCCGTTCTCCACAGGCCTCGAGGCGCTGTCGCCCCTGACGCGCAACCATAAAATCACCCACATCGAGGCCGAGCTGGTCGGCGCGGACGTGGGCGACGACGTGGGCCGAATCTACCTGCGTCAGAAAGGCACCGGTGTGGTCCGCGGGGTGGATGACACAAAGGTCTACTTCTCATTCCCCGAGCGCACCGCCGTGGTGGACGTCTTCTTCAACGGCGCGCAGCCGTTCCACGAGACCGCCGGCGAGGACATCTACGAAAGCCGCCGCTTCAAGGACCGTCCTTTTGCAAACACGCAATGGGAGCTGGTGATCAACCAAAAGGACGAGAAAGTGAATATGGACATCGATTTGAAGAGCCTGAGCGATATACGTTTGTTCATTTACTACGCGGACTTCACAGCAATCTAAGGCAAGGTAAGAGGAGCATACCATGATATCTAAAACGAGATGGTCACTTTTCATGTCAGGACCGATGGTAGTAGCCTTGCTCGCCCTCGCCTTCGCGTCGAGCGGCTGCGAGAACCCTGAAAAGGACGACGGGGTCGACGCGGGCAGTGACGCCGGAGGAGAACCCGACGCAGGGAAACCCGACGCGGGAAAACCCGACGCAGGGAAACCCGACAGCGGAGGCGGGGATGATGAACCGGACTGTCAGTCCTCGGCCGACTGTGACGACGACGCGGGGAATAGCGGGCAGCTCTGCGTGGACGGAGAGTGCACCCCCTGTACGGATGACGCCGCGTGTTCCGCCGACGACTTCTACGGAGAAGGGTCTACGTGCGAGCAAGGATCGTGCCGACCGGCTTGCCCGAACGACCAGGTGGGCTGCCCCTGCGTGGACGGAGAATGCTCCGGCGAGCTCGTCTGCGATGACGACACCCAGCTCTGCCGAGAGCCGCTCACCTGCAACGACGTCGAGTGCGCCGAGCACCAGCTGTGTGTGGAAGGCGACGGTGGTTCCGTCGGAGTAGACGCCGGCCAGAGCAACGCGGACGGCGGTTCCGTCGGAGTAGACGCCGGCGGCACGACCGGTGGGGACGCCCGCTGCATCGAGGAATGCGAGCCCTACTGGCTATGGAGCTTCGAGGATGAGAAGTGCAGGGAGCGGGTCAACTGCGATGACGGGGCGCCCAACAGCATCTTCCAGGAGTGCCAGGATGCCCAGCGCCAATGCATGGACGCCGCAACCACGGCCCAGTGCGGAGATTGTCTGGACGGCTACGTGGATCAAGGAGGTGCCTGCCGGGAAGCCGAGACCTGCGCTTCCCTGGACTGCGCGGCCCAGTCCCGCGATTGCGAAGAGGCCACGGGCAACAACGACGCCGTGTGCCTGGACTGTCTCGATGGCTACCAGGACATTGATGACACCTGCTACTTCCAGACTTGCGAGGCCGGGGTGCTCGGCAGCATCCGACTCGAGTGTCAGTACGCCGACCGCATATGTGAGCAGGAAGGCGACGATCCGGCCTATTGCGGCGAATGTCGGGCCTGGTTCACAGAAGACGGAGAAGGCGAGGACGCCGTCTGTCGGCCGGTGAAAACCTGTGCCGAACTCGGTTGTGATGACGCTCATCGAACCTGCGTGACGCCCCAACCGTCGGGACCGACCGACCTCACCTATCTCCACGATGACGCCGTCTGTGGGAGCTGCTATCCCGGTTTCAGAGACGGATACGGCGAGTGCATACCCACCGGTGTGACGTGCAACACGATCTCCGACTCGTGCGAGTCGGATCTCCACCGGACCTGCGTCGACGGAGCTTGTGACGAGTGCATCGCAGGCTACATCGAAGATCCCGAGACGGGTGTCTGCGTGTTGGACCTCGACTGTTCCGAGCTCAACTGCCAGAGCGTCAACCGCGAGTGCGTCGATCTCGAAGGAGCTCCGGCCGAGTGCACGGTCTGTATTTTCGGTAGCGGAACGACCGACTTCATCGAGGACATAGTTACCGGGCAGTGTCGACCCGCCGTGACCTGCGATGACCTCTCCTGCAAGGCGGGGGGCCTGGAGTGCCAACCGCACACCGCACAGCAGGACGCGTACTGCCGCCCGGACTGTGGAGAGAACCAGATCTGGAGCCAATGGGGTTGTATCACCTGCCCGAGCTGCGACCAGACCGGAGAGGACGGGCACTGGCCCGAGGCGACCCGTAACGGCCGCTGCATCTGCCGGACGCAGGATGGTTACTTCTACAACGAGGCGGGTGACATCGGCGCCTATCTCTGTGACGCGGATGGTGACGGGTGGCAGCGGGAGTCCGCCCGATCCGCCATCGAGTCCGACGACTCCCAGGTCCGCGCGAACGCCCGCTGCGATCTGCGCGTTGTCGACCGCTTCGTCCTCGAGAGCCGCACGGTGAACTGGTTCGACAGCACCACCGACTGCGTGGGTAGCGAGATATGTGCCGGCTGGAAAGAGGTGCTGCTCGAATGGCCGGCTTCCCTGTACGAAACAGATCGAAATGACGATCAATATTTGCTGGAGCTCGACACAATCAATGCGCCCGAGTACGGAGGTCGGCAACCGCTGGCAGAGGAGCTGAACCGCCTGACCAAGTATTGCGTGGACGGCTCCGACTACAACGATAACCTCGTCGAAGATGTTAATGAGTGGGACTACCGCAAGCTCCCGCCCGGGTTTCCGCTGCACCTCGAACCGTTCAATCGGTTCAGCTACTTCGCCGAGCTGCATCGCGGCTGGTACGAGGAGCCGGCGACGGGCAAGAAGTACGGCAGCTACCATGTCCGTGAAAAGTCGAGGCGCTCGGTAGCCGACAATGGAGACCGGGTTCCGGTCGTCTACTACAACGACGCGGATCTGGCGGACGCCCTGCCCGGGGAGATATCTTTCTACGAAACCTGTGCCCTCAAGCCCGACCCGGATTTCGCCGACGATGGGAACCCGACGATTGGCCGCGATTTTGCGCGCTACGGGCCTGGTCTGACCGGAGACAACCGCTATGGATACGCCCTGGCCTGGCCTCCCGGATTCTCCTGGCTCAAGGAGCTCAACGACGGATCCCAGGAATATGGCTGGGACGGGATGAACCTCTCGAGCCAGTTCAAGTGCGCGCAGATCGTTGAGGACGGCAACCCGGAGCTCGACGCCGAGGTCAACCCCCACAAGATGCGGGTAAGCGACGTGGCGGATAACGACTACAAGATGAACATCTGCACCATGGCCGAAGATGCCTTGTCCATGGCCCCACTCGACGAAGCACCGATCGACGATACCAACCCCTTTGATCCCGTCGTCGACTGCCAGGTCGAGTCGCCGAGGGTCGGCGACGTGGGCTGGATCGCCAAGGAGTACGTACCATACCTGGATGGGGAGGAGTACGAGGGCGGCTGCGTCAACCAGATCGTGGCCTCCAGGGCACGCTGCGGCACCTGCGGCCTGGGTGTGTGGATCGACGGTGCGAGCTCACCCCTCGGACCGGAAACCGATATCTGGCAGAACGGCGGCTGGGACATCCCCCCCGGTTGTGAGAATATCGATCTCTCGGGGCTTGGCGCGACGGTCGTTGAGAGCTTCGACTGCGACGACGAGTCGATCACCTCGTCGTTCATCTTCGTAGACGGCGACAAAGGAGACGACGACTACAATGGGACCAGGGCGGAGCCGGTGAAGACCATCACCCAGGCTCTTGTGCTCGCGGCCCAGCGCAACGTGTCCACGCAGGTGGTCCACGGTATCGTGGTCGCCGATGTGAACACAGACACCACAGCCGACTACAACGAGAAAATCGTCACACAGAACGGGGTTTCGATCCTCGGTGGCTACGCGAGCGATCGGGACGCCGACGACAATCTCTACTGGGTTCGGCGCGATGACGCGAACGTTATCGTGCTGAGCACCGTGGTAGAGGCGGAACCCAACCGCGTGATCGGGCTCGAGGCGCGCGGCGTGACCATACCGACGATTGTCGACCGGTTGAGTATCGTCGTCGAAGCAAATTCCGACACGGGCGTCTCGCTCTACGGGGTGTACGCCAATGAAGCAAACGCGCTCGTATTGCGGGACGTGGCTATAGACCTGCGGTCGTCTTCGGCCCTCGATGGGGCAGATGGTCAGCAGAATCCGACGAACGCGGACGATGGAGCGAACGGCGACATCACCGGCGTGTCCAAGCTCGGCAACTGTCCGGGTGCTCCCGACGAAACGTACGCAACGAGCGGCCGTGGAGGCGGCTGGTCCGGGTGTGCCGATCTCGACGGGGAGGCGCACCCGGCGGGTGGATACTTCGGCGAGGACGACTGCGGCGAAACAGCCCGAACCGAGTGCAGCGGAGCCTGCAACTGCGAATGGGATTACGATTGCGGGACCCCGATCGTCACCGTGGGTTCGGGCACAGCTGGCCAGGACGGCATAGACGCGCTGCCGGAGCTATCGGCAGTGGACACCGGCGGATTATGGGCGCCACTCGGCCAGACTACCGGTGGCAGAGGCGGCACAGGACAGGGCGGCGGCGGCGGCGCCGGATACACCGTGTTCACAGACGGTTCTTCTTGCGCAAACGAAATAGAGCGCGGCGGCGGCGGCGGAGCCGGAGGTTGCGGCGGATACCCGGGAGAGGGAGGCGAGGCAGGAGGAAGCTCCTTTGGCGTGTTCGCCATCTCTTCGACCGGCGTGACCATGGACGGCGTCGAGCTCTCCTATGGAAATGCCGGCAACGGCGGCGCCGGTGGTCCAGGTGGTGTGGGCGGCAACGGAGGGATCGGCGGCGGCGTGGCAAACACCAACAACCGGGGCGGCACGGGCGGTGCCGGCGGCGACGGCGGCGATGGGTCCGGGGGCAACTCCGGCCTGGCCTGCGCGGTTTTCGGCGACACATTCGCCAGCACACCAGCCGAGCTGAGTGTCACAGGCACGGGTAGTCACGGTGGTTTCGGAACCGGCGGCGGACAGATATGTTGCCCCACAGACAGTCTGCTCGACCCAGGATGCGCTCCCGTGGCCGGTTCCTGTGAGGTGGACGTGAACTGCTCTGCTTCCTCCCACTGTGTGGACAACAACGGATTCGACGCCGCGACGGTCATTGACCAGTCAGGGTTGGTCTGTCTCTGAAATCAAGTACTGATAAGACCTGCTCAAAATGAGGTAGTCAAATATGGAGCACA
>JAAEQG010001164.1 GCA_024231775.1 bacterium | reverse complement strand
GAAAGGTGGCTCCTCGACGATCGGCTAGACAACGACCACCAGGATATGCTCGCCGCCTGGTTCCAGGCCCGCACCGGTGGGGCACCTCCGGATGTGGGACGTGGCAACATCCTGATGGTCCAGCGCTTCTTCGAATGGCGCGCTGGCGAGTCGCTCAACGCGTTCGCGGCGAGGTTTCGCGGCCGTGTTGGCGCGCTCGACCGGACCGGTGAGTTGGCCGCCTTCCTCCTATCGCTGCTTGCCGTTAACCGGCTGTATGCAGGCCTTCCCGAGGACGCGAGGGACGTGCTGAAAGCCCCGCACCGCGACTCGCTGAACGTGTTGTCGCGGGATCATCACCTCGAGATCAATGCGGAGGGAGGTCGGCCGGGGCTGTGGCTCGGCCATCCCCATCTGGCGGATGCGCTCTTTAACGGGTGGCTTCCCCGGGAAGACGTCCACGAGCGTGCGGAGGCGCTACTGCAGGGCATTAAAAGCTGCCGCAGCGCGGGGAGGACTCCGGGAGAACAGACGGCAGTGTTGTGGGCCCTGTGGCGGGCGCGGTCCGACAAAACAGACGATCTCGTGGCAGAACGGGTGGACTGGCCGAGCACGACCCAGGTGCTGGTTGACGCCTACCGGGAGGATTTCGCTTCCGGTTCGGACCTTGAGCTTGCCTATCTCCCGGTCTGGATTCATCTGGCCGTGGACGTTGTCGATAGCGGTCTCGATCCTGACCCTGTGGCCCTTGCCCTGGACAAGCTCGGTCAGAACGTTGTCGACGAGACCGGCGCTCGCCTCACCTGCCATATCTTGCTGCACCATCTCGACGACTTGGAAGAGGCCAGAAGAACCCGGGTGCTGCATCGGATCCGTGGTCTCCTTGACTCCGCGCCCGACTGGTGGGAGTGGCCGCGAGTTGCAGCTGACCTGGTCAGCCGGACGAAGATCGCCGAGGATGGCCACCGTTTGCTTGTCTGGGTGGCGAAGCACTCGGGCAACCGAATGGTCCCAACCCTGCTCCGGGTTGCTCGTGCCGTTCCTGGCGCCGCTGAGGACGCCACCGAGGTGGCGATCGGTATGGCGCGTCACGCTGGCCCGGACGCTCCTTGGGCGCAATTATTCGAGGAGTTGGTCGGTCGAGATGGCGCGCAGGCCCCGTCCCCGATCGTAGAGTGGGCGCAACGCCATCGCACGGAGCCGACGGTGCCGTTCGTCTTACGCGCGCTGTTGATTCGGGAGCACCCCGGGTCAGAACCCACCACACGCGACTGGCTGGCGGAACATGCGGAGGCGCCGGTTGCCAACCTCCTCATCGAGCCGCTGCTTGAGCGATATCCCAAGGACCCATCCCTGCTCGCTGTCGCTTTCGAGTGGGTACGGCCCGAATACATAGGTGCCGACCACCTCCTTGAGCATCTGATTGAACATGGAGACCGGGAGCGGGCGACAGCGCTCGCACTGGCATGGATGGCGACCAACGTTAACGCGAAGGGTTGGACCTACGTCCTCCGGAGGCTCCTCGACATCGTGCTGGACGACACCCAGCGCCAGGCGCTCGTCGAGATCGCGCTGGCCTGGCTGCCCGGGAGGGAGGATCGCCCCGAGTGGACGCATATCATCCGGAAGCTCCTCGACATCGTGTTGGACGACACCCAGCGCCAGGCGCTCGTCGAGATCGCGCTGGCCTGGCTGCCCGG
>JAAEQG010001163.1 GCA_024231775.1 bacterium | reverse complement strand
GACAATAGGAGCCACTTCCTTAATCAGGTCCCCGGCTTTCACTCCGCGCTTGACCACCGCCTTGCTCATTCCGGCGATGAGTGTCACCCTATCGTCACTTACCGTAGCCAGCAACACCACCGACGCTTCGGTCTTGTTCCGCACCCAATCAACCGCCCCGCGGAGCGCGTCAGCCTTGGCAGCCGGAACTTCGCCAACCACGACGGTCACGCCGCCGATGGTCTCCGCCTCTTCGAGCAACTCAGCCATGCGCTCCATCACCGCGTCGCCCGAAGCTGCCGATTGAACTTTCTGTTGTTGCTTGACGCGCTGTTGAAGGTCGGCGATCCGGTCTCGGAAGGTATGGCGCAGTCGCGCCGGTATGTTCAGATCTTTCAATCGGCTCTGAAAGTTCGATAGTTTCGCGCTTAGATCGACCTCGTCCGATGCCAGCGCTTTCAGCTCCGCAGTCAGCTCCTCGCCGGCCCGCTCAGCCGCCCGGGCTGCTTCGCCGGTGACGCCGACAACTCGGCGGATTCCCTTGGCGACCGCTTCTTCAGTCACCAGCGCGAAGCGCTCGGCTTCCTTGCTGTTCTTCAGGTGGGTCCCACCGCAGAACTCGACCGGATACTTCATCCACTTATCGTTCTGGGGATCAGCCAGCATCGCGTCAATGTCTGCGCCAACGGAGACGACCCGTACCGTGTCAGGGTACTTCTCCCCAAAAACCGCCCGGAGCGTGTTGATCTCCCGAGCCTTGGCCTGATCCACCTCTTTGGTGTAGACCGGATGCTCAGCCTCGATCTGTTGGTTGACTAGTTCCTCGATACGGGTGATTGCATCAACGGTCAGCGGCTTGTTGTTGGCAAAGTCAAACCGCGTCTTCTCATGGTCGACCAACGACCCCTTCTGTTGCACGCCCGCCCCCAACACCTCCCGCAACGCCCAGTTGAGCATGTGCGTAGCAGTGTGGTTCTTCATTGTCGACCAACGTGCAGTATCAACGCGAAGCTCAACTTCATCACCGACCCTCAGTTCTCCATCTGTGAGCACCCCGGAATGGATGATAACATCAAGCACTCGCTGAGTATCTTGCACCTCGAAGACAGCGGAGGATCGCGAAATCACGCCTCGATCACCTATCTGGCCGCCCGCTTCGGCGTAGAAGCAGGTCCGACGGAATACCAGCATCGCAGCCTCCCCTTTCTTGAGAGGCTCCTCCTTGGCGCGAAAGAACGGCGGTGCGTAGCGAATTACTTCTGTCACTGTCTCTGTGAGCCCGTCGGCCTCGTACTTCGGAGAGTCGTCCGTGGTACCACATCCCGAGAACATCTCGGGCGCCCACGTTCTGGGATCCAGTTCCGTGGCCCTGCCACCCTCTCGCGCGCGCCAGCGGGCTTCGTTCATCAACTCTTCAAAACCGTCCGTGTCCACGCGCAGGCCTTCTTCCGCTGCCATGATCTCAGTGAGGTCTATTGGAAAGCCGTATGTATCGTGAAGCGTGAACGCCGCATGCGCGCTGATCGACGGACGGCGTTCGTAGATTTCATCCAGGACTACAGCCGTCAGCTGCTCCGGGTTGTAGATTACACTCGGCTGCGCCAAGCTGCCGTACTGTTCTGTGATGGACAGACTCCATGCTCCTGTCGCCTTCTCCACAGTTACGCTGGCGACTCTCGATTTGCCCGATCCGCTCGGTCTGCACAGCGTGTTTACCAAGGCGTTCCTATGCTCATCATCGAATAGTCGGATCCCCCTATCGAGGGTGCGGCCGAAGGACTCTTCTTCGTCGCGGATCAGCTCGGTCACGTGCTCGACGTTCTTGCCGCCGTGGGCGGAGCGCAGTTCGGGGTAGGCTTCGGCCATGTGGTCCACCAGGGGATTGACCAGGTCGCACAAGAACGGTTCGTGGACGTCGAAGTACTGGCGGCCGTAGCGCACGGCGCGGCGGAGGATGCGGCGGAGGACGTAGCCGCGGCCTTCGTTGCTGGGCACTGCTCCGTCGGTCAGGGCAAAGGTCAGGCAGCGCACGTGGTCGGCGATGACGCGGTAGGAAACGTCGATCATCAACTGAGAGTTCCGAGTTTCGGGTTCCGAGTTCCGAGCTTCGGATTCGCTCGTCCCCTCGGGGCCGCTCTGCGATTCGTTGGAGAGTGTTCCGCGGTAGTCGGGGGCGCCGGTGCGTTGCTGGATCGCGTTGAAGATGGGGGTCCATACGTCGGTGTCGTAGTTGCTCTGTTTGCCGTTGAGCACCGCGCACAGGCGCTCGAAACCCATCCCCGTATCCACGTGCTTGGCGGGCAGCGGGGTCAGCTTGCGATCGGCGGCGCGGCTATACTGGATGAACACCAGATTCCAGATCTCGATAACACGATGATCGCCGGCGTTGACCAGGGGGCCGCCGGTTTTGTCCGGGGTAAGGTCAACGTGGACCTCGCTGCACGGTCCGCACGGTCCTACTTCGCCCATCTCCCAGAAGTTGTCCTTCATATCACCCGGATGGACGTTGGCTGGGTCGATGTCAGTCACCTGAGACCACAGGTCGCGGGCTTCGTGGTCGGGTTCGAGCCCTTGGTCGGGGTTGCCCTCGAAGTAGGTGGCGTGCAGGCGGGATTTATCAACGCCCCATACCTTGGTGAGCAGTTCCCAGGCCCACTCGATGGCTTCTTTCTTGAAGTAATCGCCGAACGACCAGTTGCCGAGCATCTCGAAGAAGGTGTGGTGGTAGGTATCCGCACCGACGTCGTCGAGGTCGTTGTGCTTGCCACCGGCGCGGATGCACTTCTGGGTGTCGGCGGCACGAACGTAGGAGCGCGAACCGGTGCCCAGGAAGACATCCTTGAACTGGTTCATCCCCGCGTTGGTGAACAGCAGCGTGGGGTCATCGTGGGGTACGACGGGCGCCGATGGCACGATGGTGTGGCTGCGCTCGCGGAAGAAATCTAGGAACTGCTGGCGTATTTCACTGGCGGTCATTTTCACCTTCCTGGTGCCGGTTAGGTCCTTGGCGTTTCCCCCGCCGCTGAAGCGATGGGGCACCCGCTATCGCGATGACGCGAACATGGTTTCAGCTTGGGCGGGTTTCGTCAATGGCGGGGCTGATGGACTGCGGAAACCGG
>JAAEQG010001162.1 GCA_024231775.1 bacterium | reverse complement strand
GCAGGCAAGCCAGCAGCGCGAGCACGGGACCGAAGGGAAGCGAGGGGGACTCCCGTTGCTGCGGGGATAAGCTCTCGGATTGTTCCTGTTCAACAGCGTCCACGCGTGGATTATCCTTGAGTTATTCTCCGCGAGCAATAGGAAAAGCCGGCGCGGGGACAATCTGTCGGCAACGGCGAGAGCCGCGCGGGTCCCTTGCGCCGTTCCATCTCAGAGCGCCGAGGCGCCGGCCGGAGGGAACTCGTTACTTCTGCGTTGTCGCCTGGGCCAGATACTCGGCCACCGTGAGGCACTCAGCCTCTACGGTGGGGCACTGCGTCGCCAGGACCGCCGGGGCGGTCGGCTCACTCAGCAGGATCTGGCACGAGGACGTCGGGCACCGAGTTACGGCGGTCGGACATTGGGTAGCGATGACCGGACAGGTTGTCTTTACGGTCGGACACTTGGTCTGGCTGGCCGGACAGCGGGTCTCGACCGCCGGACAGCGCGTCTCGACGGCGGGGCAACGCGTCATCACGACCGGGCACTGCGTCTGCGTGGCCGGGCACTTGGTCTCGCTTGTCGGACATTGCGTCTCGGCCACCGGACAGCGGGTCTGCATGACCGGGCAGCGCGTCATCACAGTGGGACACCGTGTCATGCTGGTCGGGCACTTGGTCTCGACCGCCGGACACGAGGTCTCCTGCGGCTGACAGACCGTCTGCGTGGGTGGGCATTGCGTCTCCGTCGCCGGACACTGTGTCGCCGCGACGGGACACCGTGTGGCGACCGGTGGACATCGCGTCTCGCTGGCCGGGCATTCCGTCAGCATGGGCGGGCACTTGGTCTCCGTCGCGGGGCATCGGGTTTCGACCGCTGGACAGCTTGTCTGGACCGTGTGGCAGGCCGTAGGGGTGACGGGGCATTCGGTCAGGACCGCCGGACATTGGGTCACCGAAGCCGGGCACTTGGTCTCGGCGGCGGGACATTGGGTCTGCACGACCGGACATTGCGTGATACCGGCCGGGCACTGCGTCGTCACGGTGGGGCACTGAGTGGACGTGGCCGGGCAGGTGGTCGCCTGCGTGGGACATCTCGTCGCGACCGGCGGGCACTGCGTCACCGCCGCCGGGCACTGCGTTTGCACGGCCGGGCACATGGTCTCGACCGTTGGGCATTGGGTCAGCGTCGCCGGGCATTGCGTCTCGACCACGGGACACTGCGTAATGGCTGTCGGATGCGAAGTCACATGACCCGAGCCGCCCGGGCTATACCGCAGGCAGAAGGCCAGGTCGACGGAGTTTATCTCATGGTCGTAGCAAGGATGACCCTCAGGGTACCGCAACTCCTGCCAGGGCCGCGGAAGCTTGTTGCCCAGGGCCCAGACGCTGTCAGCCATG
>JAAEQG010001161.1 GCA_024231775.1 bacterium | reverse complement strand
TTCCCCAGAGGTGCTCCGTAACCAAGTCCAGGTCTTCGTACCACGCATAGCTGTTGCCGGTCAGGGTACCTTCGATGTCGAAGGAGTTGCCGGCGTGGAGGTAGATGGGAGAGGCGTTGGTCTCGTCGGAGCACTCGGCGGTACGGTCGCCCTCGTATTCAGCCACGGCCTTGGGTGCGTAGTTGGTCACCTGACCGACGAGGTTCAGGGTGACGTCGATGTCAAACTCTTTACCGTCCGCCTTAGCCGTGCTCTTGAGATTCCCGCCGATGGTGAAGGTGTGGGTGAGCGGGTCGAGGTAGATGTCGGTCACCTTGGAGCTGTTGGCGGTGAACGCCGTGCGAGCGCCGTCGATTCGGCAGCTTTCCGTGGTCCAGAACTCCGCGGCGGGGATCTGGTACCAGTTACATGGCGTCGCCACCGGAGCGGGGCTGTCCATGCATTTCGCGGCGGTAGGGGCGATCAACGCGACCTTGATTTCGGTGAAGTCACCTAACTCGGATTCGAACGATGCCAGATCGAGCACCATCCGGTTGATGTGCATCACCTGCATACTGTGCAGCCCATCGGTTTCGTACTCGAAGAGCAGTTTGCCGCTGATCGTGCTGTTGAAGCTGCTGTCCGCGACGGTACCACTGGCCGTCGCCGACGCTGGTAGAAAAGCAACCTCTGAGCTGTGCCCAAAACCGCCGTCCATACTGCTGCAGAAGGTGCATCCGCGAACGGTGTTGCTGCAAGTAGGCACCCAGGCCCCAACTGTGCATGTCGGCGCCTTACAAACACTGTTCGGATGGGTTTGCATACACCCACCAGTGGTGAACGTCTTGGCTTCCGCGATGGCCTGGGCCTCCTCATCTGCGTCGTAGCTGAAGCAGCCGTTGTGATAGTATGTGGTCTTGTACTTGCCTTTGCTGCAGTCGACCTTGGGCTTGGGCTTGACAAAGACCAGGTACATGGCTGGGTTGCCCTTCGTAACGGCCGACCAACCCGGATTGCCGTAGCTGTTGGTGGGCAGAGTCAGGACCGCGTCCTTGGCGGTTAAGCCCTTGGCCAGATAGACGTCGAGCTTGGGGACAGTCGTGGTGGACCCCTTGCCCATCATTATGAGAGGCAGCTGCTTGCCCAGCTTCTGGTACTTGGACGTATCGAGCAGCCAACTTGGTTTGGGATTCGCTCGCGAATCGTACGCCACGTAGATCCCGGCAACCTCTTCGTTCAGCTTCACGAACATGAAGCGGTCGCTGGGCGGGGTCACGTTCCAGTCGTTGCCCCCGGTCATGATCATCGTGGATCCGGGCAACTCATCGGGTCCCGGTCCCGTTACGAAGACCGGGGGGTGCCAGTAGGCCTGGTAGGCTGCGCTCTTTACTCCCCAGAAGTTCGTTCGCTTCTTATAGTTGCCGGGCTGTGTGTAGGTTCCAAGGGGCTGTATCGTGAAGCTTGGTGGTGTCGCGGTCTTGGGGCAGTCCCAAACCTCCGCGCCACACGTAATCCAAAACCCGCCCGGCTCAAGCCCGCTGGGGTCGAAGGTGCAGCCGGTTGTGGCGGTGATGATCCCCACGACCAACGGGAGGCATCGGGTCAAACATCGTACTGTCTTCATCAGGAACCTTTCTTCTTTGTAGCCGGCGAGGCCTGACCGAGCTTCTGGTTCGCGATCACCGGTCTCTTCTACCATCTGGGTACCTTACGCGTGGGGTTGCGACTCCGTGTCGTCCGATTCGATCTTCACATGTTCTGCGGCGCGTCGGCGTCGACGTATCCACAGCCCCGCGGAGCCGCTGAGAGCCAAGCCGGCCAGCAGCGGGTGCTTAAGCACCAGAATCAAGGGGGCCAGGGTGGCCACTCCCGCCAGTTTCAGGGACTGGTGTTCGGCGATTGCACTCGCCGCGGGGGGTGACCAGCGATAGTACTGGGCCGTCAGCCAGCGCCCCGGCCGGTTGGTCAACAGGTGGCGATCG
>JAAEQG010001160.1 GCA_024231775.1 bacterium | reverse complement strand
TGGGTTGTGGCGACCACAATCCCAACCCCAACGGGGTTGTATAAAGGAATCACCTATTGCCCCATTCTCTTGTCGAGATCTACGTACGCTATATATGGGATTGAGCGGACTCGGCCAGCCGAAGTGCAGAATATGCAACCCCGTTGGGGTTCGAATCGTGGTGGTGCCACAACCCAGGACGGCGCTGCGCTTGTCCTGGGCTTCGGGATACAACCCCGTTGGGGTTGATAGCAACAAACTCCAAAGGGCTGAGCCAGGAGGTCAATGTTGGTTTATCGAATGAGCTGTCATGTTACGGTATGAATGGGCGATCATTTCGTCCGGGGCATAGTGCTCGTTCGCCGCCGAGCCTATCCGCAGCCTCAGGTCCCCCTCCGGGTTGACGGAGCCACAGGCTCCGTCTCGGCCGCGGCGTCGAAGGTATGCGGCTCCGAGCCCTTCCGCGTCGACGACCGGAGCCAGCTCGGCGAGGATCTGGTGCTCAAAGAGCTGCCGGGGCTGGAAGCGGATGCCGATCTTCCTGCTGCGCGCCACCACCTGGACGGTGAGGATGGAATCGCAGCCCAGGGCGGAGGTCCTGGACGTCTCCGGAGTGTCTGACCTCGTTTATCCGGACCGTTGCGGAAGGTTCGATGCCCTCAATTCACGGGATGGAAGATCTCTTTGATCGTCACGGTGATCCCGGTTGTGGGATCGGCGACTTCGCCATCCGTATAGGCCGTGGGCTTCTCACCAGCCAGCAGGACGACGACGGCCTCCAGAACCGGCTGGACGATCCAGCACGACTTGACGCCGGCCTCGAAGTAGGCTTCGGCATTCCGGACCAGATCATCCAGCGGCTGCGTCGGCGAGAGGATCTCGACCACCATGAGCGGCGGCTCCGTCTTCTTGACGTGGTCGTGCCGCCAGTCCACTTGGAGCACGGGATAGATGCTGATGTCAGGGACGTACGGACGCCCGTCCAGCTCCAGAGAGAGCTCCGAGGCGATCGAGTACTCCCTGGCATACCGCGAGAAAGCGCCGATCAGACGGGTCTGCACTACAGCATGATTCAGACTCGGCACCGGCTTACCTCGCTCTCGCTCGTAGTCGGACAGGACCTGGGTTGCTTCCATCGTATCGGCTCCTCTCTGGTCGACGGCATCGCTGCGCCGTCAGACCATGACGTCGTTCATGGATCATAGCAGGTCGGAACCCTCGGTGTCCTCATGCGATGCCCTGGGCCGGCGCCGAGGCGACGGGCCACCGCGGTGGGTGGCGCCAGGGGAGTGTTGCCGAGGGCGCCAGGGTGTATACTCGCACTCGTGCCCACCTCGGAAACCCACCCCACCGTGACGCC
>JAAEQG010001159.1 GCA_024231775.1 bacterium | reverse complement strand
TGATCGCCAGGACCGGACACCGAACCCGACTCAAGACCGTCGCTGGGTCGTGATCCAGGGATTCGAGCAGACGGGGAGAGCGCATGAACGCGAAGTAGGCATCGACATCGGTCAGGCTGAAGGCTCTTCTGGTTTCCGGCTCCATGAAGCTCGCGATGTCCCCAAGGAGCCTCTTGGCCTCGTCCGTTTCCGAGGTCGATAGAGTGGCTTTGGTGTAGAGTGGCCACATCTTATCGTACAGCTCCCTGATGCGGGTGAACTCCCGGTCTCCAAAGCCCGATGCACGCGCGATCGCTATGCTCGAGAGGCAGAAGAACTCCTTGCCCCACACTCCCGGGCCAGACAACACGACTATGAACGCCATATCGGGTGAGCGTGTGGCCATCATGGGGACGATCATTCCACCCTGGCTGATACCGAGCGCGCCAATCCGCTCCGTGTTGATGGCTTCATGAGCCTTGAGGAAGGAGACTCCAGCCAACGCGTCCTGAGTAATCCTCTCCAGGTCATAGGGTTCGAGTCTTCCCTCCGACTGTCCGACCCCACGCTTGTCATAGCGAAGCACCGCCACATCCCTTCGGCTGAGATAGTCCGCGAGTACACGAAATGGACGGTGTCCGCCGATATCGAGGTCCCGGGTGCCCGGCCCTGACCCGTGTACCAAGACGACTGCCGGAAACGGTCCGGGGCCCTGCGGCAGGGTCAGCGAGCCGGCCAGGCGAATGCCATCATGGGGATTACGAAGGGAGACCGACGTTTCTCGGTACGAGGTGCCCTGCGGTGGTTTCCGCGAGTTGTGTGGTCCACAACCTGACGCAAGCGTACAGATGACCAGAAACAGCGGCGTGGTGCGGTGTCTTCTCATGTTACGTTCCCAGCTTGCATCGGCTGCCCAACTGCGCGATCTACCCAGTGTGCCGCCCCGAGCCTCCGGCGGTGCAGCGCGACGTCGACGGTGAGTCGGGTGAATGGTGACGTCGTCTCGCGGCCCGCAGGTGGCGGTGGATCAGTTATCAATCTTAAGCGCGAGGAGCTTCTTGGCGATCTTGACGTCTGCCGCGGTGGTCACGTCGAGTCGAACCATGCGTCCCTCGGGGTATTGTGGAGCCTGTCTAATCGCTTCTACGACGTCAGCGGGCAGGTCGGATTCCTCGACGGCCTGCACGGCTCTCTTGCCGAACATGAAGCCTGCGGCGAAACACCGCTTGGCGACTGGTCGCATGTAGAGCACGTTGCGGCGCTTTCCTCTCAGCAGAAACGTCCAGCCGCTCTTCTTGCTATAGTACTTCCACTCCGGCTTGGCGGCCGGGTCCGCGTCGAGGGCGTGCGCCCTGAGGTTGTCCCAGTGTTTCTTCGACCGGCCAAGGACTCTCGCGAGATCAGAGTCTTGCGGCATGTGGGACTTGTCGGGGAAGATGGGTTCTTCCATCGTACGGGTTCTCCTGCTGGTGGTAGCAACCGTGCGAATGATAGAACCTCAGCGGTCGCCCTTCAACACTTCAACCTTCGCTTCCTTGGCTAGGAGGATCTGATGTGCAAGGGGGTAGGAGGGAAGGACCGTGGGATCAGGGCTCCAGTCGGTATCCGCCGTGCCTCTTGGGAGCACATCGTGATCACGCGACCAGCCCGTCTGCTCTCCACCAACACGCAACAAGAGACGGGTACTTCCTTCTATTCCAGCAGGGATATGGCGTTCTCTATCTCCGCGATGGCGGTTCGCTCCAAAGCAACAACCTCGCTCAATGTGCAGGTCTGAGCCTCGCGCATAGCCTGTGTCCACTTCTTGCCTTCGTCGAATCCCGACGACCACATCAGGTTCTTCATTCCGGCGCCCAGTCGCGCCGCGATATCATCATAGTGGGCGGCGGCCTGCCGCAGGTGTGGCTGGGTAGGCTCAGCGAGATCCCCCGCAAGTGCGCGGAGGTGTTCCGCAGCGCACTGGCGGGCATCGATCAAACAGTAGTAGATGTGGGCGTTCGCGTTGCTCAGCTCGGGTTCGTCCCCCTTCTTCAACCTCACGATCTTCTCTTCGTCGAGCAGGTCAGCCATCCACGCTTCATAGGCGGCGAATCCGCAGGCATATTCGCTTCGCTCGCCGGTCCGTCCGGTGTGGGCCAGCTTAGTGGCCAGTTTGAGTGAGTTCACCAGAGCGTCGCTGTTCGGCATGCGGGGGTGATCGGTGAACACGATGAAACCCCACGGCCGCTCCTCCAGCGGCACAGGTTCATCCCCCCTGTTGCTGTATGGTTCGCGGATCAGGAGCTGCCGCTCATCACCGTCGGCCAGGTATCCGACGACGAGGCCCGTCTCCTCAGCGCACAAGAGGACCGGGTGGCCTCTGTCGATGGACGCGATGATCGCATCTTGAGTCGAGGGCTGGCGCGCGGCGTCCGCCGCGCAGTCGAAGAGTGGTAGCGTTCTGGACTCTATCGCTGCCATAGCGATGGCGCTGCAATCGAAGCCGCAGTTCGGGTGCGGCGAGCTGGGACACCACTCCTCGTGGAGTTGCACGCGAAACGCCGCACCAGAAATACCCATCAGGAAGTCATAACTGAGGCTTCCGCCCATGGCTTGAACGGCGATGGCAGTTGCCTTG
>JAAEQG010001158.1 GCA_024231775.1 bacterium | reverse complement strand
AGCAGTGGGCCTGGATCACGGTCGAGCGGGGCGGGGTGCTTTATCAGGAGGTGTTCGAGTTGGAGAGCAATTCGACCGTGTACCGGCTGCCCATCACCGTCGCTCACGCGCCGAATGTGTACGTCTCCGCCGTCATTGTGAAAGGGCCAGGGGGGACGGAACCGCTGGCCACGCACAAGGTGGGTTATGTGATGTTGATGGTCGAGCCGGTGGAGCAGACGTTGAACGTCGAGTTGGTACCCAGCGTGGAGCAGGCGGAACCGGGAGAGACGGTCTCTTTCGATGTGCGCGCTACGGATGCCAGCGGCGAACCGGTGGCGGCGGCCTTTTCTCTCGATCTGGTGGACAAGGCGGTGTTGAGCCTCAAGCCGCGCGCGCCGGACGCGATTCTGGAAGCGTTCTACAGGCGGCGCGGGCTGGGCGTCTCTACGGCCAGCGGGTTGGTGCTTTCGGTGAACCGGTTGTTGCAGGAGCAGTTGGAAGAGTTGCTGGTGGAGGATAATCTCGTTGCGCAAGAGCGGGGTGTGGGCGGCGGCGGAGACGAAGATGGTGTGATGATGGTGGAGACGGAAGCGGAGATGGTGATGGAAGCGCCAGCTCCTATGGCTGCGATGGACGGTGAGGTAGGAGATATGTCCAAGACAACGGGTGCGCTGCCGCCCGGCGTCGAACTGCGGGAAGAGTTCGAGGATACGGCTTTCTGGGACGCCACTGTGGTCACCGGCAGGACGGGCCGGGCCACGGTCGAGATCGAGTTGCCGGATAATCTCACTACGTGGGTTTTGCGCGGCGTGGGCGTGACTGCCGGCACGGAGGTGGGCGAGGCGACGATGGATTTGCTGGTCACCAAGCCGCTGTTGGTGCGGCCTGTGACGCCGCGTTTCTTCGTGGTCGGCGACCGGGTGCAGTTGGCGGCGATGGTCAGCAACAACACGGGGGAGGCGCGAGAGGTCGAGGTGGCGCTGCACGCGGAGGGGGTGCGGGTGGACGATTCGGCGGAGCAGCAGGTGGAGATTGCCGATGGCGGCGAGGTCAAGGTGACGTGGTGGGTGGAGGTGGAGGACGTGGAGGCGGTGGATGTGACGATGAGCGCGGT
>JAAEQG010001157.1 GCA_024231775.1 bacterium | reverse complement strand
CGCTACATTTTTTTCCGAGCCCCTGACCGCTAACAGCCAGGAGCTCCCGGGTAGGGGTATACTGGGTTGAGCGGAGAGATTTCGACTGTGAGTTCGTGTTTGCCGATCAACGTCGCCGACTTGCTCTACTTGCGTGGAGTTGAGGCTCCTCGCGTCGAATTCAAGGGTTCCTGGAATGAGGGCCCGACCGCGCAGCAGGTGCTTCAGACAATCTGCGCCTTTGCCAATGATCTTCATAACCTCAACGGTGGCTACATCATCATCGGTGTCGAAGAGCGCGACGGGACCGCGATTCTCCCTCCCTGCGGGCTGGAGCCGAGAGATCTCGAGACCATTCAACGGTGGATTCGGGGAAACTGCCGGCGGCTCGAACCCGAGTACCAGCCGATTCAATCGCCGGAGGTGATCGAGGGCAAACACATCCTCGTCCTGTGGACCCCGGCCAGTGAAGTACGCCCGCACGCCGCCCCGAGTTCTCGCTCCGGCAAGGACCGCAAGCACTTCGTGCGGTTGGGGGCCGAAACAGTTGCGGCACAGGGGCAGTTGCTGACCGATCTGCTCCGGATGACGGCGCGGGTTCCTTTTGATGATCGACGAGCCGGGCGCTTCACCCTCAACGATCTACGGGCCACGCTGGTCCGCGAATTTCTTGGTGAAATCCGGAGCGCCTTGCTCGCCGAGAGGGACGATGCCGAGATCTATCGTCGCATGCTGATCACTGCGCGGTTCAACGGCAGTGAAGTGCCGCGCAATGTGGCGTTGCTGTTCTTCAGTGACGACCCGGAGCTCGCCTTCCCGGGCGCCAGGATCGAGGTGGTCCACTTTGCCGACGGGGGCGATGTTTTGGAGGAAAGGGTTTTTTGCGGTCCACTCCACCATCAGATCCGCAACTGCCTGAACTTCTTGCGCAGCAATTCCTCGACTCACATCCGCAAACGCCCCGATCGACCCGAGACCACCAACTGGATGGACTACCCCTCTGGCGCGCTCGAGGAGGCCCTCGTCAATGCGGCCTATCACCGCAGCTACGAGGCCATGCCGGAGCCCACCAAGGTATATCTCTACCACGATCGTCTGACCATAACCAGCTACCCGGGTCCGCTTCCTGGCATGGACACGAAGCAGTTTAGGCCTGGCCGTCAGCGTCCCCTGGTACCGGCAAGGAATCGCCGTATCGGGGAATTCTTCAAGGAGCTTCGTCTGGCCGAGGCGCGCGGCACCGGCGTCAGGAAGATCTTTACCGCCATGGCTGAGAACGGCTCGCCCCCGCCGCGCTTCGAGTTTGGTGAGGATCGCAGCTATTTCACTGTGGTCTTGCCGATCCATCCGGGACTCGGGATTCGGCCGAGCCAGCGCCGGGAGGCTGACCCGCCAGCGGCTCCGGCCGCCGGCTTCGAGCTGGTCGATGAGGGCGGGGCGATGCGGCCGGATTCGCCCTTCTACGTCGAGCGACAGGCCGATGAGCGGCTGGGCAAGCAGATCGCAGGCAGGGGTACGACTACGCTGGTCACAGGTCCCCGCCAGTGCGGCAAGAGCTCGCTGCTTGCACGGGCCCTCAGGGCGGCCCGGGCGCGGGGGACGATGACGTTCTTCCTCGACTTCCGTCTCGTCGACCCGAAGCATCTTGAGAGCCTGGAAAGCCTTCTG
>JAAEQG010001156.1 GCA_024231775.1 bacterium | reverse complement strand
CTGGTGGACAACGAGCCGGTGCGCGTGTGGCCCGTCGAAGGTTCCGGCTACCTGGCGCTGGAAACGCCGCCCGGCGAGCACACCGTTGTTCTGCAATTGGGGCGCACGCCGGTGCGGGTCGTCGCGGAAGTGATCTCGCTCTGCGCGCTGGTAGTTTTGGTTGTCGTGCTTTTGCGCGCTCGCCCAAAAATCCGTTGGCCGGTCATCGTCCGGTACGCGGTAATCATTGTTCTCCCCTTGCTCGTGTTGATGATGCTGCCGCGTGGAGCCTCGAACAGCGCGGACGAAATGTCCGACCTGACGATGGACTTTATCCACGTGCCCTACCTGCACCATAACCCGGACGGTGTGAATTTCGACGGCGTGGTCCGGCTGGCGGGCTATACGCTCTCGGCGGAAGAGTTGGCCCCCGGCGACATGCTGTCCGTCACCCTGCACTGCTCGCAACTGGACGGCGCGTACACGGCGACGCTGCGCCTGATCTCTCCCGCCGCCGAGCGGCACGACGTGGAACCCCTGGCCGAGGCCAGCGTCGAACTCGGACCCTCGACCTCCCTCGCCCTGTGGCTACCGGAAGACGTCCCGCGCGGCGTCTATCTGCTCCAATTACACATCGTTGGCCCGGATGGCAAACTCCGCGCCCGCACGTCCACCGGAAACGGGCAGGGAACCCTGTATCTACAGCCGGTGCGGGTCACTCGCGGACCGTCGCTCCCGCCGGACGTTTCCGTGCTGGCCCCCTTTGGCCCGG
>JAAEQG010001155.1 GCA_024231775.1 bacterium | reverse complement strand
TACGCCGTGGCGAATGCCCCGCTGGATCTCTTCCACCGGAACGCCATAGGTCTCCTTCATCTCCCCACCGTACTGGCGGATGATCTCCAGAAGCTCCTGCGGTACGCTCGACGAACCGTGCATCACCAGATGGGTATTGGGCAAACGCTGATGGATCTTCTCGATGACGCTCATCACCAACACATCGCCCGTAGGCTTGCTGGTGAACTTGTAGGCCCCGTGGCTCGTGCCGATGGCCACCGCCAGCGCGTCCACCCCGGTCTGGGCGACAAAGTCCGCCGCCTGCTCCGGATCGGTGAGATGCTCCATCGCGTCCTCGCTGCTCAGGCCCGCCCCGTGGCCGTCCTCTACCCCACCCAGACAACCCAACTCGCCCTCCACCGTCACGCCCCGGGCGTGTGCGGCGTCAACCACCTGCCGGGTCACCTTGACGTTGTACTCGAAGCTCGAGGGGGTCTTCCCGTCCCCTTCCAGCGAACCATCCATCATCACCGAGGTGAACCCCTGATCGACCGCACTGAGGCAGGTCTCCGGCGAGTTACCATGGTCCTGGTGCATGGCGATAGGCAACTGCGGATGCAGCTCCGCCGCCGCGAGCATCAGATGACGAAGGTAGGCGTCGTTCGTATAGCTCCGCGCCCCGCGGGAAGCCTGGATGATGACCGGAGAATCCGTCTCCTCCGCCGCTGCCATGATCGCCTGGATCTGCTCCATGTTGTTAACGTTGAAAGCAGCCAAACCGTAGTCGTTCTCCGCGGCGTGGTCCAACAGAATGCGCATAGGTACGAGTGGCATGTCAGTTCTTCTCCTTGAAATGGTGCATGGCGGGAGCACAGCCCGCCTGACATCTGATTATCGGCCGATAACGGTAGCCACATTAGCTGTGACAGCGCCAAAAGGCCCAAGCGCGCGCTGCGCGCATGACGCGCTCGGTAGGCGGGTACCCGCAACTGCACTGCTACCTCACGGAAAACGGGCGAAGCCCGAAACGCGCTGCCCGGTCGACACTATCGGGCTGCACGGATACACCGCTGGGCAAGCCCAACCGTATGCTGGCAACTCGTGCGGAATCGTAGGGGGGATGGTGCGCGTCGGTGCACCGGTTGGCAGGAGAGGGCTCGCCGATCACACCACGCTGATCTGCTTGACCCCGCGGCGCCGTTTGCGCGCGATGATCTTGCGTCCGCCGACCGTGCGCATGCGTGCCCGAAAACCGCTTTTGCGAGCCCGTTTTATCTTGCTGATTCGTCTGGGGTAGTGCATTGCTCGTCCTCGTCATTCGGCTGAATGGCCCGGGCCTTCCTCACCATTCGGCCGGAACCGCCCCGCATGTGGCCGTAACCACTTATCGGACAAAGGCTTACAGGAAGAGACCGATCGCCCGTCCACCAATCCACAGATTCTATCGAAACCCCGCCGTTTTGCAAGCAGCTTCCCCAGCCCACCTTCGGTCTGGGTGCATCCCGAACAAAGTGGCAGAAAACGGCGAGGGTGGCATGGGCAAGCAGCAGCTTGCCCGTGGAATCCGTCCAACACGGGCAAACAAGTTTGCCCATGCCACCCCAAGCGGGACCACCGCTACGTTTCTGATCCGGCCTCCGGTTGACATTATCCGCCCCCACCCGATCCTTCATCCAGGGCAACCGCCCGCGAATCCTGCTTACGGAAACCGGTGTTCGATGATGACCGCCCGCCGCCCATCTGGCCGGAATCCCGCAGACCACGCGGACGCTCCCCGCCGCACCCGCTCAGTGCGTCTCTGCGGGGCGGTGCTGGTCGTGCTGGCAGCGTGGCTTGCAGTGCCCGTGTTCTTCCCCTATCTCGCTACTGACGCGCTGGTCAGCCTGCTGCCGGGCGACTGGATGGCAGGGGCTTCAGCGGGAGCGCAGGCCGCCGCAGCCTTGGGGCACATGCTCCCCTACCTGCTGCTGGGCTTGGCGGTCTATCTGCACGCCGCGAGCCCCAGAATCCATCACCCGACGGCGGCAGGAGAGCCCCCAACCGTCGAAACCCAGGCCAAGTGCTCACGGTGGCTGGCTGCTTGCCTGGTTGCCGGAGCGATCTCAGTATCGTTGAGCCTAGCGTACTTTCACCGGTTCGTGGCCGAAGACGCCTACATCTCCTTTCGCTATGCCCGCAACCTCGTCGAGGGCGCCGGCTTGGTCTACAACCTCGGCGAGCGTGTGGAGGGTTACACGAATTTCCTCTGGGTCCTGATGATCGCCGGCGGCATGCGGCTGGGCGCAGACCCCGTGGGTCTCAGCCAGGCGCTCGGGCTGGCCTGTTTCGGGGGTAGCCTGGTCGCGGTCTATCGGATCGGGATGACCGTTCTGCCGACGTTCAGATGGGCCCTGGTCAGCACC
>JAAEQG010001154.1 GCA_024231775.1 bacterium | reverse complement strand
CCAGTTGAACCGCCCGCGTTACGTTTGCGCGCGTCATGCCGTTGACTATGGCCAATCGCTATGTCAGAGCCTGACCGGCGGCGTATTGGATCAGTACGTTGCTCGGCAGGTGCTGGCCGTGCTGGAACCGGCCGCGTTGGAGCTGAGCCTCTCAGCGGCCCAGGACATTCAGCGGCAACGAGCGACGATCGACCGGCAGTGGGAGCAACGTCTTGAGCGAGCTCGTTACGATACCGATCGAGCACAACGACAGTACAACACAGTGGAGCCCGAGAACCGCCTAGTGGCACGCGAGCTCGAACGCCGGTGGGAGCAGAAGCTGCTGGAGCAACGTCAGCTTGAGGACCAATACGACCGGTTCCGTCAAGATCAACCAACCGCCCTGACCGAGGCGGACCGCAAGTTGATCCAGACACTCTCCGCTGACATCCCCAAGCTGTGGCACGCGTCCAAGACCTCATCGGCGGACCGGCAAACCATCGTGCGTCACCTGATCCGGCAAGTGGTGGTGACTGCGCCAGCCGATAGCCAACATCTGGACCTGGACATCCACTGGGTAGGTGGTTTCACCAGCCACCACACGCACGTACGCCCCGTGGCCCGGTACGAGCAGTTGGACAACTATCCGCAACTGATGGCACGGATCCTCGAACTGCGCGACCAGAAGCAAACGTCAGCCCGGATCGCCGACCAACTCAACCGCGAAGGCTTCCGCCCGCCCAAACGCCGCGAGACATTCAACAACGCTATGGTCCGCACGCTGCTGAGCCGACAGGGCCGAACCGGCAAGCGTCCGAATGTCATGGAGGCCCACGCCCTGGCAACCGACGAATGGTGGTTCACCGACCTGGCTCGTCACCTGGACCTTCCAAACCCAACGCTATACAGTTGGCTGCGCCGCGGCTGGGTGCATGCACGCCAGTTGCCCGTAGCCGGCGGACGATGGATCATCTGGGCCGACGCCGACGAACTGGACCGCCTGTGTCGCTTGCGCCGCTGTCCCCGTAGCTGGCACAATCAACCTCAAGCCGCGGAGTTGACAAGACCGAAACCGAGACCCGAGTTATCATAAAACCTGTGACAAAGGAGGCAGTATGACTGGTGCATCTCGATGTCCCACCGCCAGAGGTATTCCTGCAGAAGCTGTTGCACCGGCAGATCGGGATCCGTGCAGATAAGGTAGGCCGGCTGACGATAGAGGACACGCCCCCGCTTCGTCAGGCGATAACCGACGGGCGCAACAGCAACAACACGAAGCGGGGTATCCAACCCCGACGCGCGCCAGTAAACCGGCGCCAACGTCTTGACGCGAAACGTGTGGACCTTCCCGGTCGCATAGGCCTGGACCTTCCAAACCCAACGCTATACAGTTGGCTGCGCCGCGGCTGGGTGCATGCACGGCAGTTGCCCGTAGCTGG
>JAAEQG010001153.1 GCA_024231775.1 bacterium | reverse complement strand
GCGTTGCCCTCGAGTGGTTCAGTCATCGTGACCTGGTTGGCAGGGGTCGCGAGGATCAACCGGCTCATGCCTTCCCAGCCGCGTGCGCCCGATGTGAGCCAGGTGAGGAGCTCTTCAAAGCGGACCGCGATGCGCTGGGTGGTTAGCGCGGGGGGGGATAGGACGCCCCGACACGCTCGATGTAGATTTCAGCGGGTCGCTCTGTCTCCCAGTCGTTCAGGTACTGGCGCAGCAGCAGAAAAGAGGCGTCGGGTTCGAGTCGCATCCAGTTGCCCTCGTGGGGTTCGGGGCTCAGGATCAGTTCGAAGGTGTTGTCCGGCGCGACCACGAGCTCACGCCCATTCAGTGACGAGACGGTCTGCCAGCCTCCAACGTTCCCGTCTCCAAAGTGGCCGGTGTTTACCTGAAACTCCAGGTGGCAGGCGCTGCCCCGCCGACCGGCGATGCGATAAGTCGCGTCCCCGCGCACCCGGGCCCAGGAGTAGTTGCAGTCCGGGTTGTCGAGTCCCCAACTCATCCCGTTTTCGATCATCCGGCCAAACTCCGGGTAGTCCGGATCACCAGCGGGAATCACCACGCGGATACCCGCGCCGAGAAAACGAAGCAGATAACGCCAGCCCTCGGCACGGTCCTGGGGGCTTGCGGGAACGTCATCGGCAAGGACCAGGGTCTCTAAATCGCGCAGCTTCTCCACGAGCTCACGCCAGATCTCCCCTGACATCACACCGGGAACTTCCTGATCGAGAAGTGACATTCAGCCCTCCCTTCCGGG
>JAAEQG010001152.1 GCA_024231775.1 bacterium | reverse complement strand
GATCATCTTGGGCAACTCTTCGCGCAGGTGCTCGGTGTCGGCGATCCCCAACTGTTGCTGAACTCTGTTTACGATAGCATCTGGGAGCACACGGCTCATCGTTTGCTCCGCTCAGCCGTAAGGGTAGCCGGTCAGGTACTCTAGCCCCTGGCGTATGCCCGCCGCCAGCGAGGGGATCGTTTCGATGATGATCTCGTCCATCTCATCTACGTCATCGGGCAACTCGACGCCGACGGATAGCCGCTCGTCCTGGGGCACGGGTTCGTTGGCGATGATCGCGGTGGTTTCGGCAAAGGCGTGTACGGGCAGCGTCATCTCCACCGCATCGGACGCCGCAGCGTCCATCGCGCGGGCCACGAAGAGCACTTTTGCTTCCTTGACCTTGGGGATGGTCACCGTCCAGGAGACTTTTTCCGCCTTCCCAGGAGCGATGACGAAGGAGGTGTTCGTCACCGGCCCGCCCGGCATCTCTAGCCCTTCCCCGCGCATCTCGAACTGGATCGTCTGGGTGACGCCGGTGTAGTTGTGTACCAGCGCCGCGACGGTCGCCTCGTCGCCCACCGTGAAGAAGCGGGGCAACACGGGCCGTACCAGCAACTCTTTCGTAGCGATCACGTCCGCCGAGTCGTCGCCCACGCGGGTATCTGCCGTGACCGCTTTGGCCCGCAGTCGCCAGGTGGTCAGGTCGTCGGGCAGAGGGACTCGGACCGTGGCCCATCCATCCTGGTTGGTAATGATGACCGGGTTCCAGAAGGCGGTATCCCGGAAGAAGCG
>JAAEQG010001151.1 GCA_024231775.1 bacterium | reverse complement strand
CCTGCACGGCGACGGCAAGGTGTTCAGGTCGCGGCGGGTGGTGGGAATTCATGCCACCCGCTGCGACTTCATGGACTCCCCCAATTTCCACGCCTCGGAAGTTCGCGAGCCCTAAGTCGTAGTTCACCAGACTACTACTAGCCTAGACCCCCTGGTTGCATTGGAAAATCCTGATGCTTCATCAGTTGATCCCTCAATTCCTGGGGTTGACTGACGATTCCGTGGTGTCTCCAAGATTCACCAGAAGTGGTCTCTACAACCTTCATGATAAAATTGGGTGCGGCTCTTTTGGAACGACGGCGGTGGGAGGTGGGTGCACGGGGTCCGGGTACGGATAACGAAGGCTGGAGCCATTCCATCAGCGAGATCTGAGCCCGTCTGCGGGCGGCATGAGATAGCCTGGGGTGAGGGCTTCCGAACCCCAGGAACGAGGCCACCCACCGAAATCCAAGCCCCGGAGGGGCGACATATGGCAGCCCGAGGACGTTCGGGAATAATGTCGCTCCTCCGGGGCTTGGGGTCTTGAGGAGGTCTCCCCGCGGCCCGTCGCCACCAGCGGTCCTTGGAACGGGCCCAGCTGCGGATTCGCGCGGTCGAGATCTGCTCCTCGCGCCATGCGGGTCCCGACAAGAGGACCGCGAAGGCGTCGACCGCGCCCCAGCTGTCGATTCCCCGGCCGACTTGCCGCAGAGTGGTATACTCGCATCCGTTCGGTCACTTTGCCCCTGGGGAGGGCCTCTCCGACCGCTCAGCAGAACGCCTATCCGACTTGCCGACGCCGCTTTCTCCGCGCCACGAGAGTACTCGTCGATGGAGAGTCGATGGAGAACAGGGACGAGTCGTCCCTGACTCCTGTCGGAGGCGTAATCGAGCTCCGTGGAAACGCCAGGTGATCCGTAGAGGAAACCCATGAGCGACTTGGCGAAGAGAATCGAAGGATTGTCCCCGGCCAAACGCCGGGCCCTCAGTCAGCGGCTGGTCAAGAAGAAGGACGCCGCCTCAAGGGCGGCGATCCCTCGCCAGCCGCGCGGACGCGGGGCCCTGCCGCTCTCCTTCGGCCAGGAGCGCTTGTGGTTCATCGCCGAGTTGGAGCCTGAGAGCGGTGTCTACAACACCTTTTATGCGCTGCGGTTCCGGGGTGAGCTGGCGGTGCCGGCGCTCGACGCGAGCTTTCTCGACGTCGTCGGCCGGCACGAGAGCCTGCGCACCACCTTTGCGGCCCCGGACGGCAAGCCGATCCAGGTCGTCCACGCCGCGCCCCCGGCCTTTCCTCTGCCGGTGGTGGCACTGGAGCGGTT
>JAAEQG010001150.1 GCA_024231775.1 bacterium | reverse complement strand
GGGGGAAAACACGTTCGATTCAGGGTGGTCAGGCACAGACACTTCTCCTCCTCTGTTTGGCTGGTTGGCTCCCGTGAGCCGGTTGTATGGGTTTGGAAAGCATTTTGCTCCCGGGTAACCGCCGGATCGACATACGAACCGATCGGAAACGCGAAAATGCCCGGAAACAAGATGAGACGGCCGATAGGGAAACCCCATAAGTGAAGGACCGCGGGACTTCCTTCGATACTGGAAACACCTGCTCCAAGGGCTCGACAATGAGTCATGATCTGGCATGCTGGCTCTCGGTAAGGGGTCCCATCAGGACCGCCCACCTGTAGGGCCATTACTTGGTATGCCGGACCCGGCCCGGTTGTCAACCAGGGGACACCAGATTCCATCGAATTTGATCTATTCAGCCCTGACGGGACCAGGATCCCAGAGGGCAAAATGCCCCGCCGAGCTCTTTGGTGGTGAAACGAGAAGAGCGTGCGGTTTTTCGCTGTTTCGAGAACTCGGCGTCCTCTCGATCGTAAAGATCGGCGCTGACGGTACGGATAGTCCCGGACGGCTCGCCGTTCCAGCTTCCTCTCATGACTCCTACCCCGCCGTGGCCTGTCGCGCTGGCGCCCAGGCCGTGCTGCGCTGAACCACCTCCGCGACGGCGTTGCCGAGCGCAAGCTTGCGGATGGTCTTCGCTGTCGCTTTTTCGTCCAACCGCTCTCGTGGCTCAGTTCCTCGGTACTCTTTACAGACAACTCCCAGAGTTCGGTCGTGCCAGGCACTCCCAGCGTGTCGCCTTCGTGCCTCGAGCCGCCACTGGCCAGAGAAGCGTGGCCCGACTCCGGCGGCCGACTGCGTCCGCAGTTGACTCGACCGACCCGTGGTGCCCCACGCCCTGCGCCCTGGGGTCGAACTCTCGATCCGTCGCACTGAGCGTCGGCGAGGCCCGGGGGAAGCTCCGCAACCCCATCGGCCCTGGTATAGTGAGCGGTGAGTTTCCCGGTGGTCGGGGGCTCCAGCCGGGCCGGTGGATCGCCATGCCCGGGGGCTCATAGGGATGGCGACTGCGGCGGCTGCGACCGGCGGTGAGATATTGACGGACGATGCTCGAGGAGAATCTGAGGAGGGTAAGCCATGAAGTGGTTCCGACAAACGCTGCGTAACAATCGCGTCTTTTTACTGACCGTCCTGGCAGTCAACATCTTCTACATGGTGGAGG
>JAAEQG010001149.1 GCA_024231775.1 bacterium | reverse complement strand
GACGTCTGCGTGCTGGTTCCCCCGTAGGTGAAGGCAAAGTCCGCCCCGGCGTTGTTCCACGCGTCCACGCCGTTGAGGATTTGAGTGCGCTGCGACTCGGCGTCACCCGCGGAGGCGTCCGTACAGTTGGCGTTGATGAGGATATCCTCTCCCATCGGGCTCGCCTTGTAGGCCCAACTGTATCCGCACAGGCCGTAGCGCGGACCGCCCAGGGGTAGCGCGAAGTTTCCCTGGTACGCGCTCATCGGCGCGAGCGTGACGCCCGCAGGCAGCGCCTGCTCGATCTCCGCGAGGAACTCGCCGACCGGCTGCACGGACGATTCATCCACGCGTTTGCACGGAGTCGCCATCCGTGCCACCCGTTCGCCATCACTCAAGTATGCCCCTTGGAACGACTCAACCAAGCGGATTTCACTGTCCCCGAGAAAGAGTACCACGTGGTCGCCCACCTCGAACGTCGGGAGCACCGACACGCGGAGAGTCACATCTCCGACCGTACCGCCGCTCATCTCGAACACCTCGACGCCCGAGCCTTCCCCGAGCAGATAATCATCGACCTGCACCACTACGCGGCTCTTGATGAGGGCATGGTCATCGTCCCAGAAGCTGGTCACCTCCGCGACGTCACCGATGATAATCTGGTGAGCCTGGACGGTCAGATCCCCAACGTCCTTGGAGACCACTGCGCCCCAAGCTGCCCCTCCACAACTCAACGTGAACGCGATTGCAGTGACAATACCCGACCTTCGCATGGCTATCCTCCTTCAATACCGCAAACATCAACCGCGCGAACAGGCGCCGCTCTTCCCCTACGACCGAATCATGTCAATAACGATCTGCACCACCCATCTCACCCTACACGAATTGGTCTGCAAGGGTCAACGCAGTGATGCTGTGTGTTTTGCAGCGGCACTTTGCGGAACCGCGTCGTGCCTGGATTGGCTAGCTCTCGGTAGCTTATGCCCGCGTTTGCGTTACCGTGCGCGAGGATCCTCGACGCAGCAGACCTTGGTGGCACCTCAGTTGGAACCGAGACTAATCGTCAGCGACCTTGAGCACCGTGTGGATGGGATACTTGGCGAGTTGCGCGCGGCCGTTAAGGAACGCCAACTCAAGCAGGAAGGCGACGCCCATGATCTCGGCGCCGAGGGACTCGACCAGCTTGCAGCACGCCGCCATGGTCCCGCCGGTCGCCAGCAGATCATCGATCATCAGCACGCGCGCACCCGGACGAACAGCGTCCTCGTGAATCTCCAACCGATCGACGCCGTACTCGAGCGCGTACTCCTCCGACCGCGTCTTGCCGGGAAGCTTGCCCGGCTTGCGAATCGGTACGAACCCCGCGGAAAGATTGCGGGCTACCGCCGTCCCGAAGATGAACCCACGCGATTCAGCCCCGACGACCACGTCAACCGTCGTGCCCCGGAACGGCTGCGTGAGATACTCCACCGCCAGCGACAGACCCGCCGGATCTGCCAGCAACGGGGTGATGTCCTTGAAGATGATCCCCGGTTTGGGAAAGTCGGGGACGTCGCGGATCAGATCCCACAAATGGACGATCTCCAACGAGCAATGGCCATGTCGCTCGTCAGCACAACTCGTGTTCTCGCTCGCTTCAGGCATCAGCGCCTCTCGTCCTTTCCGGATCGTGGCTCTCTTCGCCCGCGATCCCTGGCCGCCACAGTCCAGTTGGCTGCGCGCTCCGCGGTTGCGGCGGACGGTGGGTCATTCGTTGGTGATCACTTTCACGTCGATGCGGTTACCCGTCTGCTCGACCACCTCAAAAGCCATACCCTCCACCCGCATATCCTCGATAGTGTCCGCCAGGAGGTCGAGATTGAACTTCCAGTCGATCTCCAGATTGGCTACGCCCTGAGCCAAGTTGCGCAGCTTCGCCCCCTCCTTGCCGCGAACCACGCCGCGGTGGTCCGCCAGCGCGGCGAGAATCGTCTTGGCCTGTCGGCGGGAAACCGGGCTCATGGTCACCTGGAGAATCCGTCGATGCCCTCTGCGCGATTTCCACGCCTCCAGCACGTCCAGGAGCACCTGGGCCCCCACGTCATCTGCCAGCCGAGCAAAGGCCCTGTCACCGGCGGAAGCGGACACGGTCATGAACGGCTTCTTGGGTGAATAGGTGTTTGAGCTGAGGATCGCGGCGGAATCCGCCTGCACCGCCCGAACATTCAGAGTGATGTCCCAGCGATAGGTCGTGCGCCCGCCGACGCTGAGCGGGGTCCCACGCTTGGCTTCAGCACGGCCGTAGACCAGAATCTCCGCCTTGAACTCCACCGCGATGGACGCCAGTTTGCTCACGTCATTGTTCAGCGCCGCCAGAGTCAGGTCGCGGTCTCGAACGTCTTCCGACACCCCCTCATCCATAAGCTGAATGTCTTTCGAGAGGAAGAAGTTCTCGACCTTCGATTGACAGACGCCGTTGTACACCGGGTCCTTCAGGTCATCCACGTCGTTGTCTTCGATGATGACCACCATCATCCGCGGGTTACCCTCGTCCTCCTTGGCGTGGACGAACGCGGCCCAATCCCGCTCGAATGTGGCTATGGAGACCACCGCGGTGATCTCGCAGTGGGTGATCCCATTCTCGGTCCACTCGCGGTCAACCGTGTACTCCTTGAGATAGCCCCCTGCTTGGCCCAGGATGCGATCCTTGACCAGGGCGAAGTCCTCGGTCTCGCTCATGGCGTTGATGAACAGTCCAGCCGCTTGCTCCACGGCATTGCGTTTGGCGTCCATCTTGGCCTCGTCGGAGGCCTTGACGTCGGTTCCCGCGGCCTTGCCCGTAACCGTCACCCGTCGATCCATCTGGGCGGCCGCCGGCGCAGCAGCCAAAAGCCCCAGTCCCAACGCGAACAGCTTGCGACGTATGCTCACGACGTGTTTCTCCTTTGCTCAGCCCGGAAGCGCGCTCACCGACGGAATCTTGGCCTGCCCGCAAGGTACCCCTAGCCCCGCGGGGACGCAATCGGCTCGTGGACGGCAAGACCCGCAGCCCCGTCCCAGCCGACCTCCGGCTTATCGGCTGGTTGCCCCAGCCGGTTGGATCGGGGCTGGACTTGTCCGGGTGTTTTGCTATCATCCCCCCACCTGGGCGCCGGACGCCCAGAATGTCGTCGAGCCATAAACTATTTAACACAAAATGGTTAGAGCGCTCTGGGTCAGCCATCTCAAGCTGCCCGACGAGTCAGCGTTCTCGTAAACCCAGCAAGGAGAAGACACATTGTCAGCTAGATTGGTTAGCAGATTCGGTTGGCTGCTTTTGGCCGTCGTCGTGATCGGCGCGGTTGGAGCCTTCCCCGCGATAGCTCAAGAAGCGGGTGCCGCCACGTCGGAACTCGAAGAAGTGGTGACGCGGCCGAGCATCCCGTTGGTTTGGTGGGTTGCTCCGATCGGGGCGATCATCGCCCTGATTTTCGCGGCGAAGTTCTACGGCGAGGTGAAGCGGGCTGACGAGGGCGATCCGGAGATGATCGAGATCGCCGACCACGTCACCGCTGGGGCGATGGCCTACCTCAGGCGGCAGTACAGCGTGGTGACCGTCGTGTTCATCGTGCTGGCGTGCGTTCTCGGGTTCATGGCCTTCGTGCTGCACGTGCAGAACGGAATCGTACCGTTCGCCTTCCTGACCGGCGGGTTCTTCAGCGGCCTGTGCGGCTACTTGGGCATGAGGACCGCCACCCTAGCCAGCAACCGGACCGCCGCCGGGGCCCGCCACTCGCTGAACCGCGGCTTGGTAGTAGCCTTCCGGGCGGGAGCGGTCATGGGCATGGTGGTGACCGGGTTCGCCTTGATCGACATCACCGGCTGGTTTCTGGCCCTGTACTACGTCGCCCCGAAACTGGGGATGGAACTGCACCTTTCGACGATCACCGTCGTCATGCTGACCTTTGGGATGGGAGCATCCACTCAGGCGCTGTTCGCCCGGGTTGGCGGAGGAATCTTCACCAAGGCGGCGGACGTCGGCGCGGACTTGGTCGGCAAGGTCGAGGCGGGCATCCCCGAGGATGACGCCCGCAACCCAGCCACCATCGCCGACAACGTCGGCGACGTTGCGGGCATGGGCGCCGACCTGTACGAATCCTACTGCGGTTCGATCCTGGCAACCGCCGCTCTGGGCGTAGCCGCAGCCGCAGCCTTGTTCGGTTCGGAGATCACCCGCGACGGAGCTGACGCCGCGATCCGCTTCCTGGCCGCTCCGATGGTACTCGCTGGGGTCGGGATCGTGCTGTCGATCATTGGTATCTACATGGTCAAGACCGAGGAGAAGGCGACCATGGGAGTGCTGATGAAAGCCCTCAACCGCGGGGTGTGGGGTAGCAGCTTCCTGATTGCCATCGCCGCCGGAGGCGTCTGCTACCTGCTGTTCGGTACCGAACAGACGCTCATCGACGAGGGGGTCAAATGGTACGGGCTTTGGGGCAGCATCCTCGCCGGCCTGATCGGCGGGTTGGTCATCGGCTACTCCACCGAATACTACACCAGCTACGAGTACAAGCCGACCAAAGACATCTGCGCCCAGAGCATCACTGGACCGGCGACGATCATCATCGGCGGCGTGGCTGAGGGGATGAAGAGCACCTGGGCTTCGCTGGCGACGATCATCGTGGCGATTCTGATGGCCTTCACTTTCGCCGGCGGCGGGCAGGAGTTCATGCTCGGTCTGTACGGGGTGGGCTTCGCCGCCGTGGGCATGCTGGCGACCCTGGGCATAACTCTGGCCACTGACGCCTACGGACCGATCGCCGACAACGCCGGCGGCAACGCCGAGATGACCGGGCAAGAGCCCTACGTCCGCGAACGCACCGACGCCCTCGACGCCTTGGGCAATACCACGGCGGCGACCGGGAAGGGATTCGCCATCGGATCAGCGGCCCTGACCGCGCTGGCGCTTCTGGCTGCCTATGTGGAGGAAGTTCGTTTCGGCCAACTCTACGAAGCCCGCGACCGGGTCGTGCAGGTCTACGAACAACCCGATCCTGGCGAAGCGGTCTACCTGGGCTACGGCAAGTTCGGAACCTGGAAAACCGGCGACGGGACCAAGTACGAGCACTTCGACGCCTTCATGGCCTTGGACTTCGATCGCAAACATCGGGACAAGTTCGAGGCCGGAGTAACCAAGGTTACGTTAGGCCCGGAGGGCAGCCAGGATGACCGGTACGTGCGGATAACACCCTGCACCACCGCTGGCGAGACCATAAGTCTGAAGCTAGTGCCCACCAAGCGGGCATCCATGCACCAGTTCATGAGCTTCTACGACGTCACCCTGATGAACCCGCGCGTGCTGTGCGGGTTGTTCTCCGGTGTATTGCTGGCGTTCCTGTTCTGCGCCATGACCATGAAGGCGGTAGGGCGGGCAGCCAACGCGATGATGATCGAATGCCGCCGCCAGTTCGAGAAGATTCGCCAGTTCCTCCGCAACGAGGGTAAGGACGAAGCCTTCGTACAGAATCCGGACAATTGGCCCAAGCGGGTCACCCTGGACAACCACAAGTACCCCGACTACGCCAACTGCGTAGCCATCTCCACCGCCGGCGCCCAGCGCGAGATGATCTTCCCCTCGCTACTGGCGATCAGCGTTCCGGTGATTGTGGGGTTGCTGTTCGGCGTCCCGGGCGTAATGGGCCTGCTCGCCGGAGGACTCACCAGCGGGTTCGCCCTGGCGATCTTCATGGCCAACGCCGGCGGAGCTTGGGACAACGCCAAGAAACTGATCGAAACCTTCGGCAAGATCACCGCCAAGGACATCACCGAAGACGCCGCGACTCGTGACAGGCTACCCGCGAGCATACGGCCAGAGCTGATCGCCCGCGCCGAGCAGGCAATCAAAGCGGGCAATCCGGACTTCATCGTCTACGGCAAGGGATCCGAGGATCACAAAGCCGGCGTAGTCGGCGACACCGTAGGCGACCCGTTCAAGGACACCTCCGGCCCCAGCCTGAACATCCTAATCAAGCTGATGAGTATGGTCAGCGTGGTCTTCGCCGGACTAATTGTGAAGTTCTCGCCCCAGATCTCCAGCCTGCTGGGGCTGCAGTAAGGGCGACCTCGCGGAGGGTTACCGTCGGAGCAGCGTTCGTTCTCCCCCCGGGTGGGTGCGCCCTGAACGGCAGGGCAACGATTCGGAGTTGATGCGCCGTACCTACTCAGAGCCGCGACCGCAAGGGAGCGCTCCGCCGGCGGAGAACGCCGCCGGATACGCTGCGCAATACTGAACGCCGGCGCCCCATGCTTTGGGCTTCCTGCTGGAACGAAGCGCTCGAATCGACTACTGTACCCGACCTATGCCGAAGATTGACCCACGCCAATTCGCCATCGAAACCGCCCGGCTGACCGCCGAGTTGCAGGCCCAGAACGTCGTGATCCTGGACGTCCGCGGCATGAGCCCGGTCACGGACTACTTCGTCATCGGGTCGGGCACCTCCCAGCGCCAGATGCGCGCAACCTTCGAAGCGATCCGCGACTACGGCCGCACCGTCTCCGAGCGCCCGCTCGGGGTGGCGGGCTATGACACCGCAACCTGGATGCTGCTGGACTACGTAGACGTGGTGATCCACCTCTTCGCCCCCAAGTATCGCGAGTACTACGACCTCGAACTCCTCTGGGGCGACGCCCCCCGAGTTGACTGGTCGCCCTCCCCGAGTGAGTAACCGACCGAGCTCCATCCGCGATTGGTCACAGGCCCAATGAGGGGTAGCGCATGGGCAGTTGGCTGTGCTGTGGAGAGGTGTGAGCCCGACGCGTGGTCACATGGGGGTCCTGTTCGTACAACGGATGCGACGTATCGCTGGGGTCGGCATCATGCGTCGGGTTATCCAACAGCCGCATCGGATCCGTCCCCAGCCCGTTCCACATCGAGTTGTCCTGGTAGGCCACGGCGGGATCGATCATCTCCCCGTGTCCGTCACAGAACACTGCTGACGACTGCCCCAGATGACGCACCGACAGGTACGTGCGCCAGTCATGCCAAGCATGCGATTCAGGCTCGGGGGCGTCCGGCGGCCCGCTCCAGGTGTGTTCGCTCCAGATCGGCAGGAACGTCGGATCCAACACGTACCCATGGTTCCCCAGACCTAGCGGATCCTTCCAGTCAGGGCCGTCTTCGTCATTGTGGTGATCGTGCGTCCACCCCGTCCCATCCGTGTCGGCGAAGGCAATGGTCTTGGTCGGACACCGCAGGCTCTTCACCGGAAACCGCTCAAACGGGAAATACGGGTTTCGCGGGCTGCTGTTCCCCCGATAGCTGCCGACGTACTTGTAGTTGTACCCATACGAGTTGTTCCGCCCGACCTTCCAGTGCTTGACACTGGGGCAGCTCTGCACCCGGTAGGTGTCCTTCTCATCCGTGCTCAGCAGGCTCGCCATCGCGGTAAACCAGCGGACACGCTTCTTCGATCCCGTATCCGGATCGATCTGATCCAGGAACATCTGATGGGCTGGGTAGACATCGTACTCGCTGAAGTACATGGTCATACCCACTCCCAACTGCCGACAGCGATTCAGGCACGTCACCGCCTGGGCCTGTTTCTGGGCCTTCTGGAGCGATGGCAGGAGTATGGAGATCAGCAACGCGATTATGCTGATCACTACCAGCAGCTCCACCAGCGTGAATCCCCCGTTGAGCACACCGCCTCCGCGTCGCTCCGCTCCGGAGTATCCTTGGTTCATACTCGT
>JAAEQG010001148.1 GCA_024231775.1 bacterium | reverse complement strand
TCCCACACTTCCGTCAGCCGGTTGCGCTCGTCGTAGAAGTACTGTCGACCATCCTCGTCCACCGACAGGTTGCCGGCTGCGTCATAGCTGAGCGGCGTGCCGCCGATGTCGGCGTACTCGTTGGCTGCGTTCACCGGGCCGCAGGCGGCTACCCGTGCGATTGGAGTTAGCCATCCGCCGTTCGAAAGCTAACGAACGCATCGTTCTTGCAGTAATACTTGAGCGCCTTAAGTAGTTGCTCTGCCGACAGATCGGTGCGCTGGGCGAGTGCGTTGGCCTTTACATCCTGCACGTGTTGGACCGTGATTGTGTACGCCAGCTCATGACCATCCACAACAACAGAGCCAGGTGCTTCAGGGCACTTATCAGGATCAACCACAACTCCGCGTGTCTGCAACGTCCATGGGGTGTCGCGTGGCAGGCAGAGCGCGTCTGTCCACGAGAGGCGATCAACTTCATCCAGTATTTGTGAGAGGGGCTTTGGTTGAATCACCTAAGGTCTCCGCCACCGTTCACCCCACACGTCCATTCCGCTGCGTCCGCCAGGATGACAGGGACTCTGCGCCGCCAGGCAGAGCACACTGGCGCCGTACGGCATCGACGCTGTCCGCTGCGTACGAGGGGCGTACGAGATTGCACGAGGGTGGATCAACGATGCTGCCAGTACTTCATCGCCTGAATACGCCCGTGGGTCTCCATCATCGTCTCAGATAGAACAGTGCGTCGTCGAAGTACAAGCGATGGATGAATCGTGCGAACGAGGAGCATACCGGATCGCCTGCATCCCAGTAGACTGCGTTTGGCGTGTTCGATCCAGGTCTCATCACGAGAAAGGACTGGTCGCCAACCTCAAAGACGGGCAAGTCGCCCTCCGCAAACTCTCCAACGGGAGTGTGCTCGTGCAGTCCAAGGAATAAGTCCGCAGCTTCGATCGGGTCAAGCACCCTGTTAACGTACGCGTGGGGCGGAGCATCCTTGCTGTGCCTCGACGCCTTCAAGAACCCGGATCCAATCTCTCTGTAGAACGTCGCCAGCTCACGAGGCAAGCGAAGCCCGATCTGACGCTCTGCCTCACGCATTTCGGTCTCCGTAACGGGGAAGAAGAAAACGGATCCCGAGGCATCCTCCGGCGAGCTTCTCACAAAAGAGGTCAGGTAGTCGAATGCTCCCATCGTAGAACTCCCACGCGTCAACGGAACATTGCGTCCCACGTCCACCTGGCAGCAACTGGCGCCGGCAATGTGATTGCCCACATGGAGGTCGGCACGGTCCAATTCCCGCCGAGGGCTTCGTGCGAGAATGGGCGCCAAGCGATGCGTGTCGACGCCCACTACCCGTAGATGTCGTGCAGCGGTTCGCGCGTGGGGTCATTCAGGAGCGTTCGCTCGGAATCGCTGATGTAGTAGAGTTCGAATCTCCCTTTCGTTGGCGAGTCCTCGACAACGCGTACGCCGTCCAGCACACAAAGGAAACCGAAAAGGGCGTGAGCAACCGCAGTATCAACGATATTCCCGACGTTCGTTCGATCCGTGTCGGGCAGCTCCTTGAGCCAGTCCGCAAGCCGCAGGTCTTCGGCCGGGGGACATCTCCCTGGGGGTTGTGCGATGCTCTCCAATGCTCCACGCACAGCGGGATTGTGGACACACTTCTTAATCGCCATGATGAAACGCTCTGCATCCACATCTAGACTCCTGCGTTGCGGGGCGCGCGGCTACGGCTCACCCAGGTGGATCCACGAAGCAGGCGATGATCAGTTCGTCAAGTTCGGCGGCCCTGTCAACGATGGCAGATCCCACGGTCGGACCATATCGCTCACGGACGTTCACCATGATATCCACCACACCCCACAACATCGCCACCGCTCTCCGTGGCACTACTCCTGGGAGATGGACGTGAAGAAATACCGCGTCGGGCGTAACGTGTCCCTCGATAAGAACCTCGGCTGAACCTAGCACGGAGGATGGAACCCCCGACAATGCCCATGCCGGGGATAGGATCAGGTCAGGCCCCACTTCTGGCGTTCGTGCTGGAGTACCAGGTCAAGCTGTTCTCGGGTCTTGCCCGTCTGAGTCCATCCCTCCAGTTGGTTGAGGAAGTCGCGCCGCTCCAGATCCCACTCCTGCATCCCCAAGCGCTCCTCGTCGATCAGCTCCGGGAATCGGCGGCACCAATACAGGGCACGTTCCTCATGTCCGAGATACGCGTTCAGCGCCGCCAAGGAGTGGGCCTCCGGACTCTTCGGGATGGCTTCGCGTTCGCAGAGTTCCAGGACCTCCTCCGGGACGAGCGGCGCGTCAACGCTCGGAGCGAACTCGCGTCGCAGCGCCTCGATCATCTTCGGAAAGGCGTGTGCATGGCCCCGCGCCTGCACAGAGGGGAGCACACGATCAAGCCCGCCGCCTCCTGGAGCAACGAGGATCCGCACGCATCCCAGCACCCGATACTCTCGGTGCGACTGACGTTCAAAAAAGATGCTCTGGAGCACCGGACCGTTGGCTCTGATGAGTGCGTCCTTCTGGAAAGCCACCCACTGGGGAAGGACCCGGTGGTAATCCTCGAGAAGAGGCTTGAGTTCAGAGGGCTTCAGCTTCCTCCACTGCTCCTTAGACTCCTTCATTCGTTCGTTCATGGCCTGACCTCCACAATCAGCGCGTCCTTGGGGAAGCGACCAGCTTCGATTAGTCCGCGGACGTAACGCGGCTGCAAGCCGGAGGTGCCGAACTTGTAGTCATAGATCGCCGTCGGGCTGGTGCGAAGGCCCTCGACTACGTCCAGTTGCATTGAGCCGCGCAGTGGCACCCCGCTTCTCCATATGCCACCGCCAGAGTAGCGTACTTCCGGAGTCAATCCGCGCTGGCCGTAGATGGCTTGGTGCCGCAGGAGTAATCGCCTAGCATACTCGTGCTTCGCCGTTCCGACACGCCCCGGCGAACCTGCGATTCCCCGCCGCACGGCCCAGCGCTCCGTCTTTGAGGCGATTCGGGCCACAAACTCGGCCTGAGTATCCACGAGTTCATCCGGAATCGCACGCCCGGCAGAAATCCGGAACACTCGAACGCCCGGTGTCTGTCCGGGCGATGCCCCGCTACCCAGTATAACCTCTCCCGGCTGGGCATCGAACATCGAGGCGAGGACCCGCCGGTAGGCCCGTTCCATCCGAGTCAGCACACGTGGTCCCGCAGCGCTCGTGCTTGGCGCGATCCGGAATGGTGCGGAGGCCATCCTCGCGGGGATCGTAGCTTCCGAAGCCAGCGATAGCGCGGAAAACCTGCTGCCGAGCAAGATGCTTGCGTCC
>JAAEQG010001147.1 GCA_024231775.1 bacterium | reverse complement strand
CATCCCCCCCAGCGGGGGGGACAGGAGGGGGGTGTCCCCTCGCCGGGATGGATGGCCGTTACGGCAAGGGCCTCGCGTTCGACGGCGTGGACGACTTTGTACAGATCGGCGACGCGCCAGACCTGCGCCCCAACCAGTACACGTTGAGCCTGTGGTTCAAGTGGGACGACCTGGACACGGCGGACACCCAATTCCTGACCGCCAAGGGACCGGAACACCTCGAGATTCACACCGGCGGCAGCGCGGGACAGAATGGTTTGCGTTTTATCCCGGCTGGCCCCAGCACACTCTTCGACGTGCCGAACGTCATCCAGACCGGTTGGAATCACATTGCCCTGGTCTACGTTGGCGGTTCGCACGCTAGCGTCTATCACAACGGCGTGCTGGTCAAGCACCAGTTCGTGTCCGGCGGCGACGATCTAAACACCGACACCGCGCCTCTCGTCATCGGCAAGCGCGGAGATGGCAGCTATCCCTTCGATGGCACACTCGACGAAGTGCTCCTCTTTGACCAGGCGCTCTCAGAGGCCGAGGTCGCCGCGCTGTTCGCCGCCGCCTACAACCCCGACGATCTCCAAGTCCAGCCGGGGGATAGCCTGCACTACCACGCCACGGCCGAGAACTCGCTCACCTTCCAGTACGCGCGCGGCCTGCTCGACGTCTCGCTGCCGGGCGCGCTCTCCGGTGACCTGCCCACGCAGCGTTTCGACCTGCGCCCGGGCGAGCAAGCGACCCTCGACGGCAACGTGCAGGTATCCGCAGCCGCCGCCACCGGCCTGTACACCATCACCCAGCTTTCGGGCGCGTCGATCACCGACCCGCGTGAATCCTCCAACCTGGCCGAACTG
>JAAEQG010001146.1 GCA_024231775.1 bacterium | reverse complement strand
GTCGGAGGAGGGGGTCCTGGTGAGTGCCACGGATCACATCCTCAGGAGAAAAGTGCAGATCCGGACCGATCTCCTGGCCCTGAGCGCCGGCATGAGAGCCGCGGACACCGCGGAGTTGAGCGGCATCATGAAGCTCAACGCCAACGCCGAGGGCTACTTCATGGAGGCGCACGTCAAGCTTCGCCCGGTGGACATGCCCGGGGAGGGAATCTTCCTATGCGGCACGGCCCACGGGCCCAAGCTGATCTCGGAGACCATCTCCCAGGCCCAGGCCGCGGCGTCCCGCGCCACCACGTTCCTGGCCCGGCCGGAGATCAAGCTCTCCGCGATCACCGCGAACGTGGATACGGACTACTGCGTGAAGTGCCTCACCTGCGTTCGCACGTGCCCCTTCGACGTTCCCGTGTTCAATACGGAGAAAAAGGAGATCGTCATCGACGAGGCGTTGTGCCACGGGTGCGGATCGTGCACGGCGATCTGCCCGAGACAGACGATACAACTCGGCTTCTATGAAGACGACCAGATGGAATGCAAGATCGATGCCTTGCTGGCGGGAGGAATGTAATGGCTGATTTCGAACCGACGATAATCGCGTTTTGCTGTGAATACTGAGGGTACTC
>JAAEQG010001145.1 GCA_024231775.1 bacterium | reverse complement strand
GTCCGCGGCGCTACCCCCGCGCGGCTTGTCCGCGGCGCTACCCCCGCGCGGCTTGTCCGCGGCGCTACCCCCGCGCGGCTTGTCCGCGGCGCTAACCCGCCCAGATCCTTCGACTGCGCGTTGAGGGGCCTCGCCCCTCGCGCTTGAGCTCAGGACGACAGCGTAAGGCCCCGACGCGCAACAGGCCTCTGCTTCTTGGCGGCCAGGTAACACTTCCAATTGCACCCGGGCTGGTCCTGGAGTGTGAAGAGGTCTGGGAGGTGTGGTATTCTGCTGATGTGGATCGCGCGGCTGCCGTGAGACGCGCGGGGGCTGGCATTAGCGTGACTTGACAGGAGCGAGGGACACCAGTGACCCCAAAGCCACCGATCGGTTACTCAGACTTCCGTGAGCTGCGCGAGAACGGTCGGCTCTATGTCGACAAGAGCGGCCTGATCTCCGATATCGTGCAGGACCCGGCGCAAGTCATTCTCTTCCCCCGTCCCCGACGCTTCGGCAAGACTCTGAATCTGTCACTCGTGCGCTATTTCTTCGAACGTCGGCAGCAGGACCTCTCCCCGCTGTTCGAGGATCTCGAGGTCTGGGGCGACGGGGACGCTCGTCAGCACTTCCAGCGCTATCCCACGATCTTCGTAACCTTCAAGGATGTTGCCGCGCGCGACTTCCACGGCACCCTCGAAGGGGTCCGTGAGGTCGTGCGCCAGACCTACGAAAGTCACCGCTACCTCCTCGACGCCGGGAGCCTGACCTCGGAACAGGCTGACCGCTACCGCTTGCATCTGCGCGCCGAAGCCTCAGAGGTGGTTCTCTGCGGCGCGCTACGCGACCTCGCAGAGCTTCTGGTCAGCCACCATGGAGAACGGGTGCTGGTCCTCATCGACGAGTACGACACACCGATCCAACAGGGCCACGACCAGGTGGTGACCCTGTTCCGCAACCTGTTCTCGGCCCTGCTCAAGGACAACGCCAACGTCTACCGGGGCATTCTCACCGGGATCTTCCGGATCGCGCGGGAAAGTCTGTTCTCCGGCTTGAACAACCTGGCCGTGCGCTCGCTGCTCGATTCAGCCTACTCAAAAAGTTTCGGCTTCACCGAGGACGAGGTCGCCTGGGTCATAAAAGGGACGACCCAGACCGTTCTGGATGATGAACTCAGGGCCTGGTACGACGGCTACTGCTTTGGCGGTGAAGTCATCTACAACCCGTGGTCGGTCCTCTGTTACGCCGAGACGGGAAAGCTACAGGCCCATTGGGCGAGCACGAGCTCCAACGAACTGATCCGAAAACTCATCCTCGGGCGTGGCCTGACGCTCGCCTCCCAGATCGAAATCCTGCTCCGGGGGGGCACCATCGATAAGTCGATCGATGAAAACGTCGTTCTCCGTGACCTCGACCACAAAACGGACGGCCTGTGGCGCTTCTTGACCTTCTC
>JAAEQG010001144.1 GCA_024231775.1 bacterium | reverse complement strand
ATCTGCTCTGCGCCGAAGCCGATCGGTCCCACACGGTCGACCAGCAGGTCGAGGCGGTACTTGTGGTTGTCGATGTCGCCAGTGCCCGCAGTCTGGTCCTGCCGCACCGCATAGTAGCAGCCGTACCACAGGGTGGTCAGGAACCAGGGGCTGCCGTCGGGATTCGGCCCACTGCTGTGGAACCAGTAGGTATCTCCCCAATAGCGGTTGACTAGCCCCTCCCATTCGCCGGAGAAGTTCATCAGGGGGTGGTTGTAACCGTCCTTGTCCGTAGCCACGCCGTTGACCCGGTCAACGACGTGGGCGATCAGCGGATCCTGGCTGTTGTATACGTCGAACGGGTACACCAACCCGAGCTGGGAGATGTCGGTGTTCTCGCCGTCCCAGTTCAAGCGGGCGGTGAGCCCGGTGTGGATGTCCGCAGCCCGTCCCTCAAACAGAGCTTTGTCGTTGTGATAGTTGCAGGTTCCCGGCCCGCCGGGGCAGACCTGCTGGTCGAGAAGATCGGCGATCTCCGCGGCGTCGCGCAGACCGCGTTCGACCGTGGCGTTCGAGTACAGGAAATCGCCCCAGGAGTCTTCCCACAGGTTGTTCGAGTACATCAGCTGGACGGGGTCGTCGTAGTACATCCGCGCGTCGATATTGCTGTCCTCGCTCGAGGCCCGGGCTGCTTCGTAGACCGTGGTGTAGTTGTCGGCCAGGAACTGGACATCACCCTCGATCAGGTAGTGATAGTAAGCGCCCCAAGGGTACACCGACGTTTCGTCCACCTGGGGTGAGTTCCAGACAATGTATCCGTCAGTAGTGTATTTCTGATACCACCAGCCTTTGCGGCCTGGTTCCTCATCGGCGCGGTAGGCGACATCGCGCAGAAACCGATAGATGTTCGCCGCGTCCGCCACGTGTCCGGTGCGGTCGAGCGTGACCGCAGCCCACACCGCGTCCCGCGGCCATACGAACGGGTAAGCCCCGTTGTGCATTCCGGCGATGACCCCGCCGTTCTCGCCGTCGAGGTGTAACGCGGTTCCCAGAAGGCTGCGCTTGAAGAGTGCGTCGTACTCATCGTCCGGGGTGTCCAGGATGACGCCTTGGGCCAACCAGTTCGTCCAGTAGGTTTCGGTGGTGGTCTGGGCGCTGCTCATATTGCCCGCCAGGAACCAATCGACCGCGTTGTCCATCTGGTAGTCGTACGTACTGGTTGCCCCGGAGAAGTCGTCAAACCCGCCCACGAAGATCACGTCGATCTCCTTGGCTACGCCCACGGGCAGCTCGACCGCCAGCCCGATCCAACCTCGGTCGGTATCTCCGCTAGTGTCGCTCCAGAAGTCCGTAGCGGCGGTCCCGCCGGACCCTCCCACCGTGCCGAGCAGCTTCATCGAGGTGGCCAGGTATACGGACACGTCCTTGTCGTAGTCGCCGGTGGTCGTGGGGTTGTACTCACCGCTGGCCGACGTGTAGCGCTGGGTGCGGTCGTACGCCACCATCGCCCCACGGGCGGTGTCGGTGAACATGCCGTCATACCCGTCCCCTCCGTTGAGGGCATAGTCGCTGTAGAAGTAGAACCCCACCGTCTTGGCGGCGGCGCCGTTGTTGGTGAGGATGTAGCGCTTGACGTAGAGGCCTCGGTTGGGGGCGGCACCGTCGTCCACCGGGAAGCTGATCCCCGCGGGGCAGAAGTCGTACTGCTGCACCAGGATGTTGTTGCCGTTGGCAGTGAGCCGCGCCGAGGTCTCGATCACGTTGGTGGCGGACACGTAGGCCTGAGTCACGTCGCTGTAACCGTTGGCGTACTCATTGCTCAGCCAATAGGTCAGCCCGTTCACCCCGATACCGCCCATGGCCTGGTTGAGGTTCATCTGCCCGCGGCTGTCGGAGGGCAGGCCCGGCGGAAACGTATCCAGCCCGTCCGAGTAGCCCTCGTTCTTGGTGCCCATTCCGTGGACGCATCCCGCCGAGGGATAGTACACATCATAAACCGTACCGTTCTGGTCGAGCATCACGTTCATGTAGCCGTTGCCTACCACGCCCTCTTCCTTCCAGAAGCTGACCGGTGGATAACCGACCCCGTAGCCCAGATAGGGGTGGCCCTTGCCCGGCCAGTCGAGTTTCACCGTGTACTCGAACAGGGTTGGGGTGTTGGCGGGGTCGTCGCAGACGTTGTCCGCACAGCCGGTGTTGTTGGCGAAGACCTCGATCCCCCCTCCGCTATGCCACGCACTGATCTTGTATTTCACCGCGGTCCCGCCGGGGCGGGCGGCGAGGGGGAGCGTCGTCTGCCACCAGTCAATGTTATCGGGCGAGTGGGGCTCGTTGCGGATGAAGGTTACGTCCGACCCCGCCGAAGTGAGCACTGATGTCGTACCGGTTCCCACGCCCAAGGCGCCCGCGGGTTCGCTGCCGTCGGTGGTGTAGTAGACGGCGACGTCCGTGTAATAGAACGAGTAGCCGATATGCACCCACAGGTCCACAGCCTCGTCCGCCCGGGGAACCTCCGGTTCGCGCATGGTCACGCCCGCGGCTTCACCGTAGACCTGAGTCCCAGGAACGTGTTCGACGTATTCGGGTGTCGCCAAGGCGTCACCGGCGAATATCCCCACTACGCACGCCAAGACCGCAAGGTTACTTCTTCGCAGCATTTGATGGACCTCGTTAAGTGCCTCTTTTCGCCGAGCCAGACCGACTTCCCCCCACCAGGGTAGAAGCTGCGGAATGCAAGGACGCCCTCCACCGCATCTATCGGGCGGATGCTCTCAGTGTATTCGATAACACCTCCCCAACTCAAGGGATCGTAGAATCCGGGGGCGGTTGTTGGCTGGGGGGGGCGTCCTCCAGGATCCATGCCCCACGCCACAGCAGCTTTTCGGAGGGTCCTCGGGGAAGGTGTAGGTCATTCAGAGCTGCGGAGGATCAAACAGGGTTCTCTGCACCGCCGGTTCGCGGTGCGGGTGGACCATGAGTTCAAGGAACGGTGCATGGACTCAGCTCCGCCATCTTGACGCCCACCGCCTGATGGTCGAGCATTCTCGGCGTATCACAGACGCAGTCGGCTCTGATGCCGAACTCCAAGATTGCAGGGAGGATCCGACCGAGCGTCGCACTTGGTCATGGGACCCGGGAATGTTGAACGGAATCAGATGAAGAAACTCTGCCCCAAGATCATTCTCGAAGGCACTCGGTTGACTCTCAAGACGGAGATTGCCTTCACCCTCAACGAGAACCCGCGCATCGTCGGTCCGCGGAAGTACCGCTACCACTCCCCGGTGATTTCCGCGGAGTGGTGCGGTTTCACTCCGTTCCCCTGGGGCCGCGGGCCGATCAACTTCGATCCGCACGAATCCGCCCGGGCTATGGAGACCTACTCTACGTGGATGAGGCTGTTCGAGCTGCAGCGCTACTACTCATGGATCGTGGACCGTTTCCACCTGTCAACCCAGGCGTATCAGTCGCAGGCCCATCATCAAAGCTACGACTTCCGCTGGTTGGAGGTGCGGTTGAAGCGGCTCGGTTTTCGCCTGGTGCTGTGTACGCGGCGTCCGGAGTCGTTCGCTGAAGCCCGGGTGGAGCGTCTGAAGGTCTCCGGCAATCCACGGCAGTATGACAATCTGCGGGTGTTCATCGAAGAGCAGAATCTGCTGCGTTATCTGGTGCGGGCGTCGATCCTGCCGGTGCTCGAACTGGACGTTTCAGACAGCGATGTCCCCCAAGCTACGGAGCGCATCGCCGACTGGCTGGAATCCACCGGTGGGCTGGGGGTCATCTGACTTCAAGGCTGGTAGCGTGCTGTAACCCGTCGCCCCGGTCTTTTTCTTGGCCGCGAAAAGGCGCAAGAGGCACAGAAGACGCGTTTCGCTGCTCTTTGTGCATTTTGAGCATCTTCGCGGCGTCAGGGTCCGCTCCCTCACGGTCGCGGCTCGGTTGGGTCCGCTCCCTCACCGTCGCGGCGCGGCCGGCGAATAGTTGACGGTTCGGATGCGAATACCCCGCCAGCCTCCGCGTTGTGAGCGGCGGCGGCTTTCGGTACGCTGGTGGATTATGGGATCGCGACCGGTCAGTTCGAGCATGGCGACCTGGTTCGGTGCGGCGTTGGCCCTCGTGGGGCTGGCGCTGCTCGGGTGGGTGCTATCTTCACTGGGTGAGGTTCACGCTCGCCTGGCGGAGATTTCCGCGCCGTTGGCCAATGTCGTGTTGATCGGTTTGATCGTCGTCCTGTTTTCGATTCTGCTGCTGGGACTTCGCTTCCTCTGGGCGGCTGCTCGGGCTGGTCGACCGACGGCTACGGCTGCGGACGTGGCGGCTGATCCTCACGCCGCCGCCGGTCAGAGCGTCGTCGCTGCTCGACAGCAGATCGAGCTGGTATCGGATGAGATCGCCAAGCGGGCGCTCACGGATGAAATCGAGACGGTCTCTCACGACCTCGCCGCCCAGCGCTACACTGTCGTCGTCTTCGGAACCGGTTCCGCCGGCAAGACCTCGGTCATCAATGCCCTGCTGGGGGGCGGAGTCGGGGAGACCGACCCCACGATAGGAACGACTCAAGAGGGTGTTGAGCACGCCTATGTGCTCGACGGGTTTGACGACGGTCGGCTGCGTCTGGTGGATACGCCCGGGCTGGGCGAGATGGGCGACGGCGGTTTGATGCGCGAGCAGCGCGCCCGCGAGCTGGCCACCGAAGCCGACCTGCTCCTCTTCGTGGTGGACCAGGATCTGCGCGATGTCGAGTTCAAACCGCTGAAGTCTCTGGCTCAACTGGGCAAGCGTTCCCTGCTGGTCTTCAACAAACGCGACCTATACACGTCGGAGGATGAGGCTGCGGTGCGCCGGCGTCTGGGTGAGCGGGTGGCTGGGTTGATCGGCGAAGAGGACGTTGTGGTGTGTGCAGCCGCCCCGGCGGAGATCATCGTACGCGATGCTTCCGGAACCGAGACCCTCGATAAACCCACCGCGGACACCGGTGAACTGGCGGAGCGGATCGCGGATCTGCTGCGGCGGGAGGGCAAGGTTCTGTTGGCGGGCAACGTGCTGCTGCGGGCCCAGCGGGTTTCGGAGCGGGCGCGCGACGCGATTCATCAGGCGCGGGTGCAGCAGGCTCAACGGGTGGTCACGCGCTTTCAGTGGACCACTGCCGCGGTCATGTTTGTCAATCCGGTTCCCGGCCTGGGGGCGTTGGCGGCGGCGGCGATCAACTATCAAATGGTGCTGGAGATCGCCAAGTTGTTTGGCACACCGATCACCATCGACGCCGCCAAGCGGATGGCTTCCGAGCTGGGGCAGGTGATGCTCAAGATGGGCGTGGTCAGCGTGGCTACGAACATCCTGGGTAAGGCGTTGAAGGCTTCGGTGGTCGGATACGTTGCGGGCGGAGCCATCGAGGCTGTCGCCGGGGCCTACCTGACCAAGCTGGCCGGCGAGGCGTTTACCGACTACTTCGCCCACGATCAGGACTGGGGTGAAGGCGGGATGCAGGGAGCGCTCGAGAAGCGCTTCCAACTAGAAGGGCGAGTCGAGTTCATCGCCGCCTTCGTCAAGGAGGCTGCGGAGCGTGTGCTGGCCAAGGGCAGAGGGGACGCTGGGCAGACTTGATCCGGGGTAGACCGGCGGGCTGCACGCGGTCGGTGCCTGGGTGACGGCGAACTACGAGATGAGCTGATGACCGACGATGTGTTCGGACAACCTCGTGAGGTGGCTTTGGATTCTGCCCGCACCAGCCTGGCGGAGGTCATGGCCCAGCTCGATCTGACGGACGCCGACCGGGAGACCTACGCCGATCAGATTCGCGACGTTCAGGAGATGATGCGGCGCCTCGAGACCGGAGTGCTCCACCTCGCCACCTTCGGGATGGTCTCGCGGGGCAAGTCGGCTTTGCTCAACGCCCTGCTGGGGCGCGAGGTCTTCGCGATCGGGGCGACGCACGGTACCACTGTCGAGCAGGCGTCGGTACGTTGGCACCTGACCCGTCAATCGGTCGGCGACCGCGAAGTACAGACGCTTACCGATACCGGCGGTGACGGGGTCGCCATCGAACTAATCGATACTCCCGGCCTCAATGAGGTGGACGGGGAGGATCGAGCCCGCATGGCGGAGGAGGTGGCCCGCAGGGCGGACCTCATTCTCTTCGTCGTCTCCGGAGACATGCTCCGGCCCGAGTTGGAGGCGTTGGCCCAATTGCGCGAGGTCAACAAGCCGATCATCCTCGTGTTCAACATGATCGATCTGTACCCGGACGCGGATCGCGACAAGATCTACGACAAGATCCGCAACGAACGGGTCAAGGAGTTGCTCAAACCCGAGGACGTGGTCCTGGCTGCCGCCCGCCCGCGCCCGGTCAAGGTTCTTACCCGAGCCTCCGACGGAACCGCGATCGAGCGATGGGAGCAGGCTGATCCGATCATCGTGCCTTTGAAGCTCAAGATCCTCGAGGTGCTCGAACGCGAAGGGCAGGCCTTGGCGGCGCTGAACACGCTGCTCTTCGTGGACGATCTGCACGCCGAGATCGTCGATCGAAAGCTCGAGTTGCGCGACGACGCGGCGGACCGCCTCATCTGGCGGTTCACCGTCACCAAGGCGGCGGCGGTGGCCTGCAATCCGATTGCGGTGGCTGATGTAGCCGGTGGAATCGGTACGGACATCGCCATGGTCTTCTCTTTGGCTCGGTTATACGGCATCAAGATGTCACGTGTGGGCGTGGGCAAGCTGGTGGTCCAGATCGGCAAGATGGCTGGCGTGCTCACCGCGACGGAGGTCGGCACTCATTTCCTGATCGGGATGGCCAAGACTTTCTTTACCGCGACCAGCCTGTTCACCGGAGGCGCGAGTATCGCCGCCTACGCCGCCGTCGCCCCGGTTCAGGCGTTCGCCGCGGGATACGCCTCGCGCGTCATCGGGGAGGCTACCAAGGTGTACCTGCGCAACGGTGCCTCCTGGGGGCCTGCCGGTCCCAAGACCGTCATCCAGTCCATCCTCAATACGCTCGACAAAGACTCGATTATGCAGCGGATCAAGGAAGAGCTTCAGTCCCGCCTGCGACCGACTTCGTAGACCGTGGCCAGAGGTGTCTGCCGCGGGGGCCGGTCTTGCACCTTCCGGAAGCGCGGTGGCGATTGCTCCAGACGATCAGCGCGAGGGCCATACGCCTCCCCACGCCGGTTTATCGAAAACCAGCCTGGGGAGGCTGATAAGGCCATGTTATGTGCCCTGGTATCGTGACGTAGCGAGTGTCTCCTGGGGCTGACCACGCTGCGAGGTCAGTGCCCAAATCGACGGGGCCGGCGATCTGGGCGGCCAGGGTACCTTAACTATGAGGTTTGAGGCGAGCGGTGCATCGCATGTCCGAATTCGCGGAGGGATCAATAAATATGATTTTCCCCT
>JAAEQG010001143.1 GCA_024231775.1 bacterium | reverse complement strand
TCGTGGATTATGCGCTGGCGCCGGAGAATCCACTTGTTGATACTACAGTCAACTTCATTAATGGCACGAACGCAGACTATCCCGGGTGGTTTGTCGGCACAGACATCCAGTTCGATACGGGGAGTGTCGGGGGTGCGTATACAGGGGATGTCTCGATTCTAAGTTCGCCATTTAAAGTCGTGCCAGAGCCAGCCTCGCTCGTGCTGTTGAGTCTTGGCGGCCTTGGGCTGATTCGCCGGCGACGCCGCTTCTGACGTTCTCAACTCACGGGTACAGGATCGTTCCCCCAGGTTCGAGGAGCCTGGGGGAACGATTGACTCGGGCGATTCGTTCAGTGCTCGAATCAGAACGATGGCTAGGGATGGGGGATCAGTCGCCTGTTTTCAAGAGCTGGGCCATGGCGATTGTCTCGCGGATTATCAGTCGAAAAAGGAGTCGAAGCGATGTTGGCAAACTCAGAGAGTAAGAACAGCGCACCCAGACAACTGCGAAGCGGATTCTTGATTCTGCCACTGGTTCTCAGTATCGGCCCGGCAGCGTGTGTCGCCTCCATGATCGACGGTACGATTATCCGTAGCTTCCCCTCGCCGCTGGGCGTCCACACCTACGGCATCGGGATGGATCTCGACGGTGTCCATGCTTGGGTCAACAACCGCGGATCAGGGAACTACTTCACCCAGATCGATCTCTTCGGAGCCGAGGTCCCCGGTACCAGGGGCGCCACTGCATTAGCCCAGGGCTTCGAGATGACCTCGGACGGCAGTCTGTGGTTCTGCGACCGGGCACACGATGATGCCGTACAGATGACCACCGGCGGCGTTGAGCTGGCGCGCTTCAACGCGGTGGGCAACGCTGACGATCTGACGCTTCGAGACGGGAGCATCTGGATGGTCAACAAGGACGGGACTAGCGACATGCACGGGTTCGAACCGGACGGCACTGTCCTTGGAGTCGTGCAGATCGACGGTCTGGTAGGTTCGTTTACGGATACCGAAGCGATTACCTACGATGGCACGAACTTCTGGGTCGCCGCCGCAGACCCAGCGAGCACCACCGAGTGCATGATCTACGAAGTAACGCAGGTTGGAACGGTCATGAATTCGTTCCGGATTGGATCGAGGGTGCATGGGTTAACGTACGACCCAGCGAGTGGCCACCTGCTGGCGACCAGCGGCCCGTGGGAAGAAATGATCTATGTGATCGCGGTCCCCGAGCCATCGACGCTCATCTTCTTCGGCGGCGGCCTAGCCGCTCTGGGGTGGACCAGGCGGCGACGGTAGCAGACGCAACAGTCGAAAGCCACCCTCTCGCCCCACCTCGAAAAGACTCAGAATGCCTGATGACCAGTATGGCTGCGGTCAAGAGGTCGGAAACGGCAGGATCGCTACACGGATCCGCAGCGCTCCCTCAAGCATCTTGCACGGGATTCGCACGGAAATGCCCCCTGGTTCTTCCCGGGCAGGCCAGGATCCCAAGCTCAAAGGAGGGGCAAGTCCGACTTGCCGTGCTCCAAACTTGGGCCGATCCGACTCCCGGCAACCCGGAACGAGTAGCGGCCAAGGCTACGCAGGATATACTGAACGTTCGCCGCGTGCCCAGACCGGCAGAGTCTGAGCGAGGGCCGCTCGCGATGTCCACGAGCACGGCGCGAGAGCTTCACGGCTCCTGGAGATGGGACATCTTCACTTTGACCCGCGGAACAACTCATGAGGAGACGGGGTATGAAACGACCGCTTATTCTGCGAGGAATGTTCTATTCACTTCTTCTTTGCGTGACACCATTACAGGCCCAGGGAGGTGTGAAGGTCTTCATTTCGGTGGACATGGAAGGCATAACAGACGTTGTCGACTGGGATGAGACTCGCTCCTCAGGTTCAGACTACCAGTACTATCGAACTCTGATGACCAAAGAGGCCAATGCCGCCATCGAGGGCGCCTTGGAAGCTGGGGCCACGGAGATTGTCGTCCGAGATTCCCACGGGAGTGGCAGAAACCTGCTCCCGGAGGAACTGAATCCCAAGGCTAAGCTCCTACGGGATTGGTCGGGCGGTCCCTTCAGCATGATGGAAGGAATCGACAAGACCTTCGATGCTGTGATATTCGTCGGGTATCATGCCAAGGCCGGGACGAAGGACGCCACCCTGGACCACACCATGTCATCCGTCTCCATCCGCGACCTGAAAGTGAACGGCGTTTCACTGCCGGAATCCGGATGGAACGGCCTGATCGCCGGATGTTTCGACGTGCCGGTGGTTTTTCTTGCCGGGGATAAGGCGGCTTGCGAGCAGGCCAGGGCAATCTTCGGGAATGTCGAAGCAGTGGCGGTCAAGGAGGGGATCGGAGAGGCTTGTCTGAGCCTGCATCCACAGAAGGCGCGCGAGCTGATCAAGGCAGGAGTGAAGAAAGCCATGGGGAGGCTGTCTGAGTTCAAACCGTTGAAGTACGAACCACCCTACGAAATCGAGATTCAGTTCAGGAGCGAGCATGAAGCCTACCGGGCCTCCTGGTATCCCGGCGCGAAGAGAGTCGGCGACTGGGGCGTCTCCTACACAAGTAACGACTTCCTGGATCTGATGCGCTTCTTCATGCTGGCCCGATGATTCCGTCTCGGACACCTGGATCACTCTGCCGAGGCCAGGACTAATCTCTTGCAGTGTCACGCAGGGCGGCTTACAGAGCAGAAAGCCACATGATACGTCGTTGGGGCGGACATCGCGAATCGTGGCATGTGACTACTTCTTTCGACGACGGAGATGATGAGATGAGACTTAATGTCAAGGCGTTTGCACTGTCGGGTGGCCTGCTATGGGGATTCGGCCTGCTGCTCATAACGTGGTGGATCATTGCTTTCGACGGAGCAACAGGCGAAGCCACCCTTATCGGCAAGGTCTATCGCGGCTACAGCATCAGCCCCGTTGGCAGCCTGATCGGCTTGGCGTGGGCGCTACCGGACGGATTGATCGGTGGGGCGATCTTCGCCTGGATGTACAATACTCTCGTTGCAGTCTTCTGCCGTCGAGAGCCTCCTGAAGCAGCGGTGGCGTGACCGGCTGACTTGGCCTTGCGAGTGGGTTGGCGGGTCTCAAACTCTGCGACGTTCGCTGTCCTCGTCTCGCGCAGGCACGCCAGTCCACAATGTCGAGGGCCACGCCCACGCCGGCGAGTCGTTACTCTGCATCGTGCTGCTCGGAGCAGCGAGCTCCTACGACGGCAGCCCGGTGAACGCCTCTTGAAACGCGGCGAAGTCCGCAAGGTCCACATCGCCGTCGCCCTCGAGGTCGGCGACCAGGAACTCGGACGGATCACACTCCGGCGGCGCCTCGGTCACCTCCGGACCAGCCATGCAATCGAGGAAGATGCCATGATCGGCGACATCGACTTCGCCGTCACCATCCAGATCGCCGGGCGCGGAGACGCTCATCGTCACGTCGTATGTGGCGGTGCCTTCCGCGTACTGCCGGTAAGGGCCCTGCGAGTAGGCTTCAGTGCGGGCGACGATCTCCAGGGCATAGCTCCCCGCAGCCAGCGTGTCTGCGAACGCAACCACCTCGCCATCATCCTCCCCCACGCCGCTGGGGTAAATGTATTCGCGAACGTGCGCGAAGATCGCCACGCCCCCCTCGTACAGCGTGACCCGGACAGAGACCTCCTGCGGCGGGTCCACTGTTGTTCGGACCCAAGTCGTTTCGCCGGAGAGGTCCACTATGGCTCCACTGGTCAGGTCAAACTCGACAAAGAATAGCGACTCGCTGATCGCCTCCGCAAAAGCCTGGGTCTGATCCTCTTCCACGTACGCATGCACGTGGGACATGCCCGCAGCAGTGACCAGCGTATCGGTCAGGCTCGACGACTGGTCATTGCTGGCGCGTCCTTCGACGTCGACCCAGATCTCGCTCGGCCACTTGATGTTGAAGTAGAGGCTCTCGTCGAACGGCCCAAGGTCGGGAGCCGAGATCGAGTCCTCATAGACGTCGGAGGAGTAAGGGTCCCCGACCTCGATCTCGTACGCTACGGAACGAGTCTGTGAGGTGTACACCACTTCGGCTTTCGCCGGCGCCCCCCAGAGGGGCACGCTGCCCATTGTAGCCAGTACAGCCATAAGTCTTCGAACGCGCATCTCGTGTCCTCCTGGTCCCTCAATTCGGAGACCACCCGCCCGGGAGCTTCGTCTCCTACCGCCGCCGCCTGACCGCGAGCAGCCCACCGAGGGCCAGCAGGGAGAGCGTGGCGGGCTCAGGCGTGTTGAAGACGCCATACGAGTGGACTACCGGAGAGCTCCCGGCGTTGGTCTCGACGAGATTCGGCACAACGCTCACGTATCCATCGAAGTACATGTGGAAGTTCTCATAGAGCAGCATTGCGTTGTCGATGTTCTGCGGCAGCGTCACCGACCACGCGTCGCCCACGAAGACGTCCTCGATCCGATCGGACGCAAGCGTGCCGGGAGATTCAGGACCGGAGAACAGCCCACCGGGATCGACGACCCCTAGCTCCCAGAACGCGATCTCCCATCCGTAAATGTCTTCGAAAACGATGTCGAAGTCTGCCAGGACAAGTTCGGTATCCGCACCGCTGCCCCAGACGTATACGTCGAAGTAGCCGTCGTAGTAGAAAACGAAGTTCCCGCTGTCCGCCCCGATCGGCTCGTCGCCGTGCTCAGTGAGTCCGAAGAACACGTCCGCACCCGCTCCGCTCGCGCATAGCCCCGCTACCAGCATGAACGTGAACGTCGCTCGCATTGTTGGCCTCCTTAATCGTGATTCGCAACTCGAGCTACGGCAACTATGCCGAACTCAACCAGGCGCTAAGACGTCAGGCCGGCAGGGGCCTACGCCGTCGACCGATCACAACCGTCCCGGCGGTCAACAGCAGCAGCGTCATGAGGATCAGACCCCATTCTGACACAGTGGGGATCGAAGGCTCGCAGTATTCCTCCAAATCGCACGGTGCTGCGTCCCCCACGAACTCTCCACCGGCGGCTTCACACAGTTCCTGCGGAATCTCATCCACACAAGTATCATTCGGGAATTCGCACACGCCTGTGACCGTCAGGTCCGCGCGGTGGCCCGGCATGGGAGGAACATCCTCACAGCTAAATCTCGGGTCACTCCATCCGCCGTAATTCGTGCCCCAGTGTTCCTTCTCAAAACGCAACTCTACTTCTTTCTCATTCTCAGCGTCCGCATGCGCGGTGTTCCTCTGCCAGTTCCCCTTGCAGAAGAGCTTGAAGGGGCCATAGTTCACGCTAAACTTGATCCACTTGAAACCAACCCCGTCCACCGCGCAATCGTCTCCACAGTGCAGCCGGAACTTGCCGAATATCCTGACATTGTCGCCGACTTTCACAGGGAGGGATGACCCTTGGAACCAGATTAAGGTGTCGTCAGGATTGATGTCGTCCTCATCGGAGATGAGGATCGTGAACCCGGCCACGACGAGTGGCTTCTTGGCGATCCCTTCGATTAGCACGAAGTGGTCACCCAGACCGCCTTCCGGAGGGCAGTCAACGATCCTCGTATCGAGAGGACTGAATCGCACATCAGCGGCGTTCTCTATAGTGATCCAGTCAAAACCAAGGGCGGGGCCTGGACAAACAATAACAGCAATCGCCGCCATCCCTGCAAACACGCATCGGATTCCGTTCATGTCGAGCTCCTCGCCAATCTGCCGTTTCCAAGCGATGCTTCCCAATCACGTGACCTGCAAACGCCATCCTACCACACGGCCTGCTCGATTCAATAGAAGACGGACTCCGTCCCGCGAATCGCACCGCCTTTCCCGCTCGAACGTGCCAATCCTACCCATGATGCCTCCGTGACAGCGGGGCGGGGCGTTCAAGTACGGCCGCAGCTCCGTGATGGCGTCGTATCCTGCATGGGGCCACTCCATGACAGAGTGTGGCACTTCGGGGGACATGGGAGGCCGGTGCTCAAGAGAGAATCTCTACCCAAGATACCCACGTGTTGCAGCTCCCGAGCCGGATTTCACTCACATCAGACGCCCGAGCTGATCCCCACCTTAGAATCGGTGGTGGGCGTTACGGTGACTCCTACACAACGACTCTCTATGGCGATTCTTCGCGTTTGGTGCGTTCCTCATCGTCGACGACCACCTGGGCGCGCGGCTGGTTGAGCACCGGGAGCTTCAGCGTCTTGAAGTGGCCCATGCAGTGCGGCTACTGGCGACAGACGTGTACATAACTGCATTAAACGTCATGGGTTACGCCGGACAGGGGTTTGTACCTAGAAGGATTTGCTTGCATCGCAGGTGGGGATTCGCTACATTATCGGAACAAGTGTCGGTGGGAGTGGCCGAAGCGCGTCTTCCACCAGGTGGTCGGGAAGAATAGTCACAGGGAGAGAGAGACGCCTGCGGGCGGCGACCTTCTTCGCTCCCGATTCGGAGGAGGAATCAGATCGTGGTTCGTATGGCGAACCGCATTGCCGTGATGGCGTCCGTGATATGCATGGCTGGACTGGGACTGACGGCAGCAGCCCTCGGGACGGGGAGGAGATGCGCCCATTCTGAAGGCACTACGAGGATCCGGCGTTGGGGGGGGCATGACCGTTGGAAGGAAGTACCGGGGCCCAGGGGTGCTCAGGAGCAAACATGATGAAGCGGAATGCAGTTGTACACTCGATCGTGCTCGGGATTGCGTTGTTCGTCGGGACGGCTTGCGGGGAGGCGGCGGACGTCTACGTGAGCAACAGCACAGATGGCAACGATACGACGGGCAAGGGTACGGCAGCCGAGCCGTACAAGACAATCCAGAAGGCCATCAGTACGCTCGCAGGCCCTCCCGCGACACACACCATCTGGGTGCGGAGCTGGTCGGACGATGGAAAGAAGGTGGTGGACAATTGTGATTACACGGAGATCATCGACATCAACAACAAGATTATCATCATTCGCCCCTACAAACTGGTGAAGGGCAAGGAGGGGAAGACAACGTCGCGCATCCGCATTGCCCCCAAGAGGGCAGCCACGGGGAATCCGGGGGCTGACGGGGCTCCCACCATCACCGTGAGGGGTGGCGCCAGCGTCAATCTCAAGTATGTCAAAGTGACGGGGCAGGCCGGTGGCCACGGAGACCCCAAGGCCGCCAATGCGGAAGGGGGCAACGGCGCACCGGGCATCAAAGCGGTAGGAGTCGGGACCGTGATCAGCAAGTTCAAATGCAGGAAGGCGGTCGGAGGCAAGGGGGGCAACGGCGCCAACGGAGGCGGTGATGGGGGTGATGGCGCGCCGGCCGAACAGAGCGACGGGGCTCATATTAAGAACCACTTTGATTCACCGGCGGAAGGCGGTGAGGGTGGGCGCGGCGGGGCCGGCTCCAGTGGAGGAAGCGGAGGCCCGGGTGCCAGGGCAGAGAACGGTGGGCTCATCGAATGGACGCCTTCTGCATCGTTGCAGAGCAGCGGAGGAGCCGGCGGACCCGGCACGCCGGCCGGGCAGCCTGGTGCCAAGTCTGAGGCCGACGGATCATCAGAGGTCAACGACCTTACTCAAGAAGGCGACGAGGATCAGGATGGTCACCTGGATGACGCGGACAACTGTCCGGACGACTACAACCCAGGGCAAGAGGACGGTGACGGGGACGACATCGGGGACGCGTGTGAACCAGGGGAAGGTGCGTGCGAGCTGACCGGCAACCTCTGCGTGCAGACCTCGGAGTCGGAGTGCGATGAGATGGGCGGCTGGTACGAGGGTGATCTGACCGATTGCCCCGAGGATTCATCTTGCGGTACTCACGTTCCCATTCCGACAGTTTCGGAATGGGGTATGATCATCATGGGGCTGCTGCTGCTGACGGCTGCGACGATCACCATCCGACGACAGCATCGGCGAACGCCCGTGACGGAGTGTTCCTAGCGCGTATGATGGACGCGGCAGGAGGCCGGCTGAGCGTCTGATGAGCAGTGGTGCGTGAGTGCTGGCGTGGAGGTGAGCTGGGGGACTCAGGGGTTGACCCGATCTTCCTGAAGTGCGTTACTGCCCCGAGGAGCATCTTATTAGTAAGGGCAGTCTGGCACGCCTCCAACTTCTCGGGCAGCTTGGCGAGCGCCTCGTGATCGGCCAGTCCGCAAGCTCACCTACCTTAGTGCCCCATCATATGGAAACCACTGCGGCTGGCTGGGGAGGCGCCTCTAGTCAGTCCTCAGGGATGTTCGCCAGGCTTGCCCATGACCAGCGCCCCACGCGTCTGTGATGTGCTCGGGGCATCCCGTTCGTAGATTCGCATGGAGTAGCCTCGCTCTGCCAAGTGGCGGCGCTCGCTGACGGTGCGTTCCTCATAAGCCAGCGCAGGCTCAACGCATGGGTTGGCCGCCTCGGCAACCAGCCTATACCCCGGCGGCAACTCGAAGCGCAGGTCCTCGGCAGGAATGTCGCGCATCCAGTTTAGGTTCACCGCGATGAACCGGGCGCCGCTGGAACGTGCGTGGGCGTGAGATGCGGTCATCCCGTAAAAGCCGTCAGGGTAGGGATCTGCCACTAAGGTGATCGGCGGAGTCAAGCCCTGCGCAGCCCCACCGAAACTCTCCTCCCACGGAAGCCAGATGGCGTTAGGTGCATACGGCGCTGGCTCGCCGCGCGCCTCCAGCGTGGAGAACAGAAAGTCCGCGGGATACACCACTCGTCCGTACCAACTGGCGAACGAGACAAACGACCAAACCGAGGTGAACACCAGCGCACCCGTGGCGAGGGCTCGAAGCCGAACCCGCCGAAGGTGGACAAGTCCCAACCCGGCACCGCAGACCAGGAAGGGGAGGTACATCGGCATCACCCGTGCGTAGAACACCGTGCGGTGGCGCACAAAGGCCTGCGTTGCGTGATATAGGTAGCAGACCACCAGCGTCAGCAGAGCGATCCGCGCCGAACGCGGAACACACCCGCCACGACCCCACGCTCCGAACACCATGAAGTACAGGAACAAAACCGCAAGACCCACCCCCACCAAGCCTTCCACGTCGCACAGATACCGCCAGATGAAGACGTATCCTTCCGCGCAAAGTCCGACCTTGATCAGCCGAGCATACAACTGCGGGGCAGCGAGCACGTCTCCGAGGTATACGCCCCCGGACCAGCGGGCCAGGGCTTCAAAACCCAGCACCACGCCGACCGCCCCCGCACCGAACCAGCCCATGCGCCGCGCCCGGCCGTCGCCAGGGACAGTCATAGCGACCGCACCGTTGACCACCGCCAGGGCGTAGTAACCCGGGTAACACGCAAAACCCAAGGCGGACAGAGCCCCGGCGGCGATGAACCGTCTACGGTAACCCCCGGCGTCTGCCGACACCCTGACCAGAATCAGCAATCCCAGCAGGAACAGCAGGAGGGCTTCGTAGTACGGGACCAGGTGACGCACATAGACGTTCGCTCCGGACAACAGGGAATGGACCCCGACGATCAGCAAAGCCCACCAGGGGCTGTGGGTCCAGGTGCGCGCGATGGCGAATACACAACCGGCGATGCCCAGCGTCACCAACACGTTGAACGCTGCCACCGTGTCGTAGTACGCAAGGGTCCCGCGCTCGATCCCCATCATGTCGCCCACAGCGCGCTGAGCGAGCACGGGAAGAGTGCTGACCAGGACGAATCCCGGACGGATAATCACCTCGAACAGGTGGCTGACTCCCTCCCGGTAGGCTCCCACGGAAAAATCGTCCACCAGTGCCTCCGTGGAGAGGTAGCGGTGTTCATCTCCCGTGTAGAAGTGTCCCGACCCGATGAGCGAGAGTCGATACCCGCCCGTACCCGCCAGCAGCAGGATGAGCCAGACCATCGGGTTTCCGGGCAGACGGCGCCCGTGCGGAGTCTCCATAACAGGTTATCGGTCATAGAGGCGGGGCGAATGTGCTCCGCTGGGTCAGGATCGGCGTTTTTCCGGCGGATGCACCCGTCCTGCCAGGCCCTATAATGGCTGAATGAACCCACCGAATGAGACCCCGATCCCCTCCGTCGATGCTCGTCGGCGGCATTTGATCCTGGGCACCGCCGGGCACATCGACCATGGCAAGACCTCGCTGATCAAAGCCCTGACCGGAACGGACACCGACCGCCTGCCCGAGGAGAAACGCCGCGGAGTCACTATCGAGCTCGGTTTTGCGGAGTTGACGGCGGGGGGGTTCGAGTTTGGCGTCGTGGATGTTCCCGGACACGAGCGGTTTGTGCGGACCATGGTCTCGGGAGCGACGGGGATTGACGTGGCGTTGCTGGTCGTAGCCGCGGACGATTCGGTGATGCCCCAGACCGTCGAGCACGTCGAGATTCTGTCTCTCTTGGGGGTGCGTCGTGGAATCGTGGCGATCACCAAGTGCGACCTGGCGGACGCGGAACTCGTCGAGCTGGTGCGCGAGGACGCCGCTCAGTTGCTCGTGGACAACGGTCTGCCCGAGTGGCCGACCACCTGCGTTTCCTCTACCGACCGGACCGGCCTGGAAGAGCTGTTGAGCGAGCTGGCCCGAGTGGCTGCGGGGGCGTCCGCCCTTGGAGAGACCGGCGCTTTCCGGCAGGCGATCGACCGCGTGTTCACCGTCGCCGGCCGGGGCACGGTGGTGACCGGATCGGTGCTCCAGGGGACCGTCGCTGCCGGAGAAACGCTCGAGCTGCTCCCCGCCGGACATGCGGTTCGGGTGCGGGACGTCCAGACCCACCGGCGGTCCGCAGACGCGGTACAGGCTGGGCAACGGGCGGCGCTCAACCTGATCGGCGTCGATCGCGAACAGATCAATCCGGGCGATGAGTTGGCGACACCCGGCTACCTGACGCCCGCGTGGATCGTGGACGCCCGCGTGCGGCTGGTGGCGTCGCTAGCCAAGCCCATCAAGCCGATGTCGCGCGTGCGGTTCGCGGTGGGGACCACTGAGGTCGTCGGGCGGCTCGTCCCGTACAGCGCGGAGCTTGGTCCGGCGGGCACTGAGGGCATGGCTCAGTTGCGGCTGACCGCCCCGGTCCCGGTCGAGTACGGCCAGCGTTTCATCCTGCGTCACGAGAACGCCTCGCGGACCATCGGCGGGGGGAGCGTGCTCCGCTTCGGGCCGCGCCGCGCTCGGCGCTTGTTCGCGGGCCACCGTGCGGGGCTCGAGGTTATGGAGTCGCCGGACGAGGTTCAGCGCATCGAGGAGGTGCTTCACCTGGCGGGTTTCAAGCGTCCCACGGACTTGGCCCTAGCCGCCGCAACCGGCGTTCCCCTCGGAACGATCGAGTCGATCCTGGCGGGCCTGGAGGAGCAGGGCGGGCTCGTCCCCATCGCGGGCAGCGCTTTTCCGATAGCGGTGGGAACGGTCGACGATCTTCTAGCCCGTGCGGAACACTGGCTGGAGCGCTTTCATCAAGCCAACGCGGAAGAACCGGGCTGCCTTTCCGATCGGTTCGTCGGCTGGTTGGAGCGTAAGAGTCAGAAGGGAGTGGGGCGGGCACTGTTCGAGCGCCTGGTCAGCAAGCGTCGCGTGAAGGTGTTCGGTCGATACACCTGCTTACCGAAGTTCGCCCCAGCCGTCTCTCGGCAAGACGAGAGGATTCTAGCCGCAGTCGTCTCCGAGATAGAAGCCGCCGCGTTTCAACCGCCAGCTCCGGCGAAGCTGAAGGCGGCTGCTCAGTGTGACGGCAAGCGCATCGAGCGCTTGATAAAGATAGCGGTCGCCCACGGAGCCTTGGTGCGGATCGACTCCACCATCCACCTCGCCGCCGCGGTGGAGGTTCGCCTGCGGGAGACGGTTCGAGAGATGGTCGCCGCAGGGGATGAGGTCACGGTAGCGGCGCTGCGCGAGCGCTTAGACTCCAGCCGCAAGTACATGGTCCCCATCCTGGAGCATCTAGATCGCGTAGGCTTCACCCGGAGAGAGGGAGACACCCGCGTCCTGACGGAGTCGCCCAGCCGATGATTCGTCCGGGGTGAGTTGGAGCTCGAGCGGTTCGAGCACCTGGCGGGGTACGGAGGCCGCCGCAATGCCGAACTTCAGAGCGTCTTCGGCCACGCGGCGCGAAGGGTGTATCGGGGCGACGGTGCGGACACACTCCTGTAATCGGGAGCAAAGGTCCGATAAGATGATGACCTCGGAGGCGACAAATGGGGATCCCGGATTATGGGCCTTTTCCATTGACTGGGGTTTGGCGATTCGCTGCAAGAAGGCAGTGAGAAGAGGGAGACATAGGTGTATGAGCGATAGGGAGGCGAGCTATTGTCAAAAGTCGTTGATGCAGCATGATCAGGCGGCGGCCTTCTCGGGCTTTTCTCCATCGATGAAGCGGATGCCGGCGATCACATCCGGCAGCAGCTTCGCACCATTCAACGTTCGCCATCTGCGGGCCGCGC
>JAAEQG010001142.1 GCA_024231775.1 bacterium | reverse complement strand
CTTAGCGGATAGCCGTTTGGCTATAAATCGGCACAGGACCGAAAAAGGGGGGTTTCCGGCCGGGCCTCTAGAGGCAGATATCTTATGAAAGAGGTTGGATCTACCCCAGTCGGAACCTCCAGACCTACCCCCTGGGTTACGGCGGAAGAGAGCGCACGGTCCAAGTAGTTACCTCGGTGACCTCAGGATTCGTGCGCCTAGGAGGGAGCAGCATTGTTGGTACAAGGGCGCTTGACAACCGTATAAGAGGGGGCACTGTTTATCACACGCTGGCCGCCGACCCCGCCGCCACCTTGAGCCGCCACACCTATTGTTGCGCGGCCCCTAACATCTTCAACTACTGATCAACTACCTCAGGAGGGGGTTTTACATGAGAGAATCTCGTATTTATCGTATTGTCACGGCGGCTCGTCTCCTCAAGGAGCATGTCGCCGAGGGGAGCCCCCGCCGCGACGGCCAAGGGTCGCTTTGATCCTACGCCCCGGGAGGATAGAAATGAAGATGAATAGTTTTCGTAATCTGGTAGCACTTGTAGCTCTGACTCTACAGACGGTAGTAGCCGGTTCGAATGCCTTCGCAGGCCAAGCTCAGGCATCGGAGGTTTACGTCGCGCCCGGTGGAAGTGATAGTAACCCAGGCACCCTTGCTCAGCCCTTGCTAACCTTCGAAGGTGCTCGCGACAAGGTCAGGACCTTGCTGGGTGGTGCAGGTGATGTCACGGTCTATTTTCGTGGTGGCACGTACGTGTTCGACGCCACGGTGATCCTGGGTCCGGCCGATAGCGGCAGCGCCAGTCAGAAGGTCACCTTTGCCGCCTATCCCGGGGAGACACCGGTGTTCAGCTCGCTGGTCCGGGTGACCGGCTGGAGCGTTTACGACGGCAACATCATGCAGGCGGCCTTGCCGGCGGGGATCAGCCACATCCGCTATCTGCATGACGAAAGTGAAAGCTGGTTAAAAAGATCATCGACAAGCTTCTTCCGGCCTGATTTTTTGTCTCCCTACGGCGGCCCCGAAGCAGAGCACTGGGAGCCCGACGCCCAGCAGAGAAAGACCTACACAACCTACCCGGCGTCTTTTACCTTTCCCGACCCATCCAAGGCCACCCAGTATGACCTGAGGGCTCACATGACCGCCTGGCATGCTCAGGTGCTGCCAATCTCCGGTGTCAACACTGGCACCCGGAGAGTTGATGTCTCGACACCGTGCCATTACTCCCTGGTCAACGGGTTGGACGATATCCAAACCGAGGTCTGGATACTCAACGCGCTCGAAGGTATCGACCAGCCCGGAGAATGGGCTGTCCTGGATGGCATGGTCTACCTCTACCCTGCCAGTGGAACCGATGACATCTATGCTCCGAAGCTGCAGGAGCTGATCCGGATTGACGGGGGTGGTGATGGCAATACGTGGGCCGGCACTCCGGTACAGGAGATCCACTTCAACGGTATCACCTTTACCGGCACTGACTACCGAATATCCGAGGCGAACGATGTGATGGCCCAGCATGATTGGCAGATGGTGGATGTGGCGGAAGGGCTGCTGCGTTTCAGAAACGCGGCGAGCTGCTCGGTGACAAGCTGTGTATTCACCAAGGCCGGCTCTGATGCAGTACGACTCGACAGGTATGCGCAGGACATTGCCATGGACAATTGCCAGCTCTCTTTCCTTGGCAAGGGCGGCAATGGTAATCGTTTCCCCGAACGCTGCTAGCCCACAACCCAACGGCGCGCCAGCACCGCACCTCCGATACCAAGAAGCACCACAAATATGGTGAAACCCATGCCATTGAGAGTTGGAATCGGAAGCGGAATGGACGCCTCGTCGTCAATGATCTGCAGCACGGCCGAGCTGGGCTCGCCAAGAACGGCGCCGCCAGTCGGAGTGCTGAGCTCAAGAAGCACTGTCTCGGTACCCTCGATCGCTACATCGTCAAGGATCGGTACCGCAAAGCTCTTGGTCGTTCCGTCACCAGCGGCCCAGGTGAGCACGCCAACCGACGCTGTGTAGTCCTGACCGTCGATCGCGGTTCCGTCCCCGGTTGAATACGACACGGAGACAGATCCGAACGTTCCCGCGGTGCGGGTTACGGTGATCAACGCCACGGCCTCGGTCTCGAGCACGGTGTAGACGGCCTCAGCGAACTGTAGGCTCCCGGGTTCCTGCACTTGGCCCGACTCGAGGGCCATCAGGGCATCCAGGTCGGCCGCCACCCAGGCGGAGTGCGCAACGGAACCGTCGTAGGCGACTTCCCAACTCGCAGCACCCGGGTTGTACTCCAAGACATCCTCGTCGGCGAAGATCACACCGCCAAGCGCGCCCCCAGCGTCGAAGGAAAGCAGGAGATTGCCGTTGGAGAGCCAGTGGGCACCATCGGCGTCCAAACCCTCGGCAACCATTGCCGCAGAGCCGTCGAAGAAGAGGTCGAATCCACCACCGGACCACCGCAGCATATCCACGTCGGCATACGGCCCGCCAGCGAGGTCAACTGTGGTGTCGAAGGAGATCAGCAGGCCCACGCCGTCGTATGACAGCGCGTCCACGTTCACCCCGGCCGGGAGCCCGGCGGCGTTGCTGTCGAACTCGAGCGTATACTCCACACCGTCGTAGCGGACGATATCGGCAGGCCCATACACGGCGCCTCCGATGTTGGCCATGGTGTCGAGAGAGAACAGCACCTGACCATCGGGGAAAGCATGGAAGCCGTCGACGTCTGCCGCATCCGGCAGCGCGCCCAGAGCAGCCATAATGAGTCCGCCGTCGAGGTCGTCGACCATCACGTTTTGGTCTCGCACCGCTACGCCCCCGAACAAGCCTGTGGTGTCCGGAGAGGCGGCCAGAGAGTCGAGTGGCGTCATGGCGACGGTGTGCGGCACGCCCGCCGTCAGTAGCAGCAAGAGCACAACCAGCCACGGCGGCGGGTGGCGCAGGTTCTGGTGGTGAGCCGGCGGGCGGTTGCACGGCTTCACGCGGTTCTCACCGCAAGTGGCGATGCCGTTGTTGACCGAAGAAGTCGGGGTGCGGCTGATCATGGACAAACGGTATCCGAGCCGCAGAGGTTGATGCCGATCTCGGTAGCTTCGGAGCCGCCTACCTGCGGGTTCGCGTCGCCGCCGTTGTTTCCGGTGAGCACGTTGCCCCCATATCCCCCGCGGGAGCTGAAAGTGATTCCCAGGAGGCCGTTGTCGACGATCGTATTGCCCGTGAACATGCACCCAGCACTGTCCACAAAAATCCCGTGAGACCCATTCCCCTTCACCAGGTTGTCCCGCACGACGGCTTTCCCTACAACGAGGCCGGTACCCAGATTCAGGTTGACGACATTCCCCTCCACAACCCCTTGGCATTCGACGCCACTAGTGCCGTTGAACGACACGACGTTGTGGGCTACCACGATCTCGGCCAGGAAGGCATGGATTCCATAATTTCCGTTGTGGCTAACCCAGAGCCCCTCCACTCGTGAGCCTCTTCCTACGCGCACGCCATATCTGCCGAATCCGCGAACCGTGCCGTTCGTGACCGTGATGCGGCTCAGGGCGGCCTGCACTCCGTGTCCGGGCCCGGTCGGCGTGCACGGCGCCGGATCGCAGACCGTCGGTCCCAGCAGGGCAAACCCGTTGAGGTCCAAGCTCACTCCATCGACGGCGGTCTCGATCGCGACGGTGTCTGCATCGGGAACCGTGAGATTGCCAGTCAGCCGGTAGCTACCCGGCGACGAGATCGTTACCGGGAAGCCGGGCGCATCTCCGGGAAAGCACCCGCTGACCATGCAAACCTGATTGATTTCATAAACCCCATCGACCGCCGCTACCGGCACCGCCGCCAGAACGACCATGAATGCCAGGATTCCTCGCTTCGTCATCTTCTACCTCGCCTTCCTCGATCCTCGTTCCGTTCAAAGCTGATCGTAGAGCAAGTAGTTCTTGTTGTCAAGCCCGCCACGCCAATGCGCCAAAGCGCAAGAGAGTAGGAGTAGGGGACACTGTTCTTCCGGCCAGCGTGGCAGCCTTGTCCCCGGCTGCCCCGCAGCCTCGCCAGCGCTCGCCGCAGGGGACACTGTCCTGATCCAACCCTGTCCTGGTCCAACCCGGATAAACAGTGTCCCATACTCATGCACACGGATAAACAGTGTCCCATACTCATGCACGGCTTGGCGGTGGTCTCGGGTACGGCGGTGGCAATCAAGAATAGTCATCGTCTTGGCGTCAATAATAGCCCGACCCAGCCGAGGCGTCGAGTTTCGGGACGCTCGAACGTTCTCCCAGCAGTGTATCAAATGCTGACCGATGCTGACTCATAGGGGAGTGGCCACGGAGCCACGGAGCCACGGAGGTTTAGCCATGGGAGTCCCAATGGAGCTGCACACCACGAGCCCCCCAACCAAGACCCGGATCCACCAGGGCGGCTCCGGGGAGCAATGTAGAGTAGCCGGGGCCAG
>JAAEQG010001141.1 GCA_024231775.1 bacterium | reverse complement strand
TTGCGTTCGGCCGAGGGGGCGGGTTCATGCAGGATCGCCGCACGGGCGACTACCGTTTGCTAGACGTGCACGGGGCGGGGGCGCAGCGGAGCGACCCGAAAGCGGGCAACGCGTCGCGCCACGGCCACGGACGCGGTTCCCAGGGCGACGTGGTCCGCATCGAGAACCTGGTTCGGTGTGTACGCGGTGGTGATGTGGAGATCGTCAGGAAGGGCCCTGAACTTGAAAAGCAACCGCAGCAAGATCCGCGCCGGGGCGGTACCGGACGACAGGGCCAGCAGAATCCAGCAAGGAATGTCGGGGCCGGAGGAGAGGGCGGACAGCGCGGCAGGCCTTCCGGACAACAACGGGGAGGTAGCCGACCCATACGCGGACCGGAAGACTTCCTGAGCCGTCACGACAGCAATAAGGACGGCCAGGTTACAAGAAAGGAATTCACCGGACCGGCGCCACGCTTTTCCAGGTGGGACCAGGATGGTGATGGGGTTATTTCGAAGAAGGAGATTGAATCCATTTCGCAAAGAGAATCGCGCAGGGGCCGCTCCAGACCAGAACCTGCTAAGCCACCGAAGGTCGACAGGAATGCTCAGGTCAAGACCATCCAATCCCCCAAGCCCAACATCGTGTTTATCCTGGCCGACGACATGGGATGGACGGGGACCTCGGTTCAGATAGACGATCGGGTTCCCGAATCGAAGAGCGACTATTATCAGACGCCGCATCTGGAACGGCTTGCCAAGCAAGGCATACGGTTCTCGCAAGCCTATGCTCCCGGCTCACTGTGCACGCCGACGCGCGCCGCAATTCTGACCGGGCGGACGCCCGCGGCGCTACACGTCACTACTCCTGGAGGCGGGCGGTCGCAATACCCGCGTAAACTGCTGACTCCTAGTCAGCCTCGCACCAAGATTCAGCCCAGTGAAACGACCATCGCCGAGGCTCTGAAGAAAGCGGGCTACGCGACCGCCCATCTGGGCAAGTGGCACATGGGACAAGACAATGGCCCAGGAAAGAATGGATTTGACGTGCATGATGGAACTACAGAAAACGCCGGCCCCGGTGTCCTGGAAGATCCCAATCCGAAGGACATCTTCGGCATCACGGAGCGTGCGCTTGACTTCATGACGGCGCACGCCCGGACCGGAACGCCTTTCTATCTTCAATTGTCGCACTATGCCGTCCACGGTCCCACTCTGGCCCGTGCCTCCACCGTGGAAAGATTCGTAAAGCTGCCAGGCGGAACTCGTCACAAGGATCCGGCCTATGCCGCCATGACCTTCGACCTCGACGAAGCGATCGGGACGGTCCTGGCCGAGATCGACAAATTGGGGATAGCGGACAACACCTATGTGATTTTCATGTCCGACAACGGCGCTCCGAGCGGTCCCCGGAAGGGCCGCCTCGAAAACTATCCCTTGGCCGGAGGAAAGACCCACCTGTACGAAGGCGGCATTCGGGTTCCCTTCATCGCCCGAGGTCCGGAGATCGCCGCGGGAGGATTCTGCCGCGAAGCCATCACAGGGTGCGACCTGTTACCGACATTCTGCGAATGGGCGGGCGTCTCAATACCGGACATCGTGGAAGGAAGCAGCCTGGCTCCCCTGTTGACCGGAAAGCCCGAGTCCTTTCAGCGTGAGGAGGATTCTCTGCTATTTCACTATCCACACTATAACCGGGGTCCCTTTGTGCCGCACTCCGCCTTGCTGTTGGGCAAGTACAAGATCGTCCGAAACTACGAAACCGGCGTCGTTCAACTGTTCGACCTGGATAAGGATCTTTCCGAATCCAAGGACCTCTCCGATTCACTCCCGGAAAAGGCCCGCGAGCTCACATTACTACTGGACAAACGCCTCAAAGGTGCCGGCGCGCAGATGACATCATTGAATCCAGACTACGATCCCAAGACCGCTGCCACGAACAGCCCCCCCACGCGGAGCCAGCGCAGGGGACCGGGAGCTGGAACAGGACGAGGACCGCGTGAAGGAGGCGAGAACGCATCGCCCCGCCGTCGGCGAGTACCAGAAAGGTAAATGAGCATGTGTGCATAGCGCCGTCTTTCCGCGTACGGTCCCCACAATCAGCCGTGCGGCAGGTCTCGCCTCGAAAAGGACTTACGGGACAGCTCGATGCGGTGGATTGGGTCTGTCCCGCAGCCTTTTGATACGGTAGAATCACCAGTATAGCACATGCGTGGCAGATTCTTGTGGTGGCGTCGGCCGGATGATCTAACAGTCCAGCGGATGTCATCACGCGGTCAAGAACTCAGCTGTGTTTGGGCGTTGTGCGGGCATCAAACTCGCCGGTCCGGCACAGCCAGGGGAGTCTGTTGGGAAGACAGACGGGGAGATCCGGTGCCGTGAGCGTCTGGGCGGGATGCTTCGGTACTATCATCGCGCTGCGTAGGTAGGCGGTGGGGGCGCGACTGCGGGGAGCTATGCGCAGTATGCGACAATCAGGCGGCTTCGGTGTCGAGACAAACGTCTGGCCATCACTGCAGACCGTTCATCACGCCAAGAATCTGTCCCACAAGCGTGCCCGAAGTGCCCGGCCGAGTTTTGGGACCATACGCCCAACCGTCTTGCTGAATCTCGATGAGATTCAGCAAGTAATCTTCGATGGTCCCGTCCAACGCGTTACCGTCCAGATCGTCAACGCCGCCGGACGACCGCGAGCATGCCCAGCACCAGCAGCAACGCCGTTGACGGCTCAGGGATCATGAAGACGTCCATCACGTTGCTCGCGCCACCGTCGGTCCACCCTCCGGCGAATATCGCGTAGTCTCCCGCTGTGGTCGCGGCCATACCGTTTCGTGGCTGCCAAAGACTCGCTGTGGTCCATTCCCCCGTAACCACGTTGAATAGGTCCACTGCGCTACTGTAGACCCCGCCTTCGGTGCGACCACCGGCGAAGATCGCGTAGTCACCCAAAGACGTGGCGGCCAAGCTGTACCTCGCCTGCGACAGTTCTGCTGTCGTCCACTCGCCCGTGTCCGCATTGAAGATGTCCACCACATTGCTCGGGGCGGGGTAGGCGGTGTCCCCGGAATCTCCGCCGGCGAACAGAGCGTAGGATCCAACCGTCGTTGCAGCCAGGCGGTCGCGAGGCTGCGACAATTCCGCGGTTGCCCACTGGCCGCTGTGGAGATCATAGATATCCACGGCGCTGCTGGTTGCGTATCCGTGCGAGCTGCCTCCCGCGAAGATAGCAAGCCCCCCAACGGATGTCGCCGCCATGCCCGCTCGTCCCTGCGATATCTTGGCCGTGGACCACATGTGGGTGCTTGTATCGTAGATGTCCACGAAATCGCTGAGCACGTATAGTGGATCATCATAGTACAGGCCGCCTGCAAACAAGGCAAGCTCGCCGACGCCGGCCGCTGCGACCCCGTCTCCGCGGCGCGACAGGCCAGATGTGGACCATTGCCCCGTCTCTATGTTGAAGATGTCCACCCTATTGGTCTGCCAGAGCCCCTCTTCACCGCCTCCGCCGGCGAAGAGAGCGTAGCTTCCCACCGAGACCGCCGCCGGGCTCCAGCGATCTAGTGAGAGCGTCCCGCTTGTCCACTGACGCGTCGAAGCGTCGTAGATGTCCACTCTGCCGGTGGTGACCCCAGAAGCCCCCCCCAAGGGGATGTATCCTCCTGCAATCAGCACGTGGTCGCCAATGGCAGTTGCGCCGGCCCACGCCCGCGCCAAAGGCAGGCGATCGGCGTAGTGAAGCAATTCTCCGTCGCCCCTGGCATGGGGCGAAGGCCAGGCCATCAGCAGCAGGCCGGTCAGAATGGAACAACGAACGGTAATCCTCATCTGGTCACGCTCCTTTCGAAAAGAGCCACTCCAAACCGTCTTGTTGAATCTCGATGAGATTCAGCAGGGAATCCGCGATGGTCCCGTCCAACGGGTTACCGTCCAGATCGTTGACGCCGCAGCGCGACCGCGAGCATGCCTAGCCCTAGCAGCAGCGCCGTTGACGGCTCGGGGATCATGAAGATGTCCATCACGTTGCTCGCGCCGTTGTCTGCCCACCCTCCGGCGAATATCGCAACGTCCCCCGTCGTGGTCGCGGCCAGACGGCTTCGTGGTTGTGAAAGAGTCGCTGTGGTCCATTCCCCTGTAACCACATTGAAGACGTCCACTGCGTCACTGGAGACTCCGCCTTCACCCCAGCCACCGGCGAAGATCGCGTAGTTGCCCAAGGTCGTGGCGGCCAGATCGTACCTCGGCTGCGACAGTTCGGCCGTCGTCCACTCGCCTGTGTCTGCATTGTAGATGTCCACCACGTCGCTCGGCGCGGCGTAGGAGATGCTCCCGAAATTCCCGCCGGCGAATAGTGCGTAGGATCCAACCGTCGTTGCAGCCAGGCGAGATCGGGCCTGCGACAGTTCCGCGGTTGTCCACTGGCCGCTGTGGAGATCATAGATATCCACGGCGCTGCTGAGAGGTATGGTCCGGCCGCCTCTGCCTCCCGCGAAGAGGGCCCGTCCCTCAACGGATGTCGCCGCCATGTCATATCGCCCCTGCGATAGCTTGTCGGTGGACCAAATGTGGGTGCTAGTATCGTAGATGTCCACCCGGTCGCTGTATACGTATGCTGGATCATCGTCATAATACAGGCCGCCTGCAAAAAGGGCAAGGCCGCCGACGCCCGCCGCTGCGATCCCGTTTCCGCGCCGCGACAGGGCGGATGTGGACCATTGCCCCGTCTCTACGTTGAAGATGTCCACCCTCTTGCTCTGCCAGAGTCCGTCTTCGTCGCCTCCCCCGGCGAAGAGAGCGTAGCTTCCCACCGAGGCCGCTGCCGGGTTCCAGCGAGCCTCTGAGAGCGTCCCGGTGGTCCACTGACCCGTTGAAGCGTCGTAGATATCCACTCTTGGCGGTGGTGACCCCGGAACGGTTCCCAAAGGGGATGTACCCTCCCGCAATCAGCGCATGGTCGCCAACGGCAGTCGCGCCGGCCCGCTCCCGCGCCTGAGACAGACGATCGGTGTAGTGAGCCAATTCTCCGTCACCCTTGGCATCGATCGCAGGCCAGGCCATCAGTAGCAGGCCGGCCAAAATGGAACAGCGAACAGGAATCCTCATCTTGTCACGCTCCCTTCGAAAAGAGCCACTCCCAACCGTTATGGTCCCGTCCAACGCGTTACCGTCCAGATCGTCAACGCCGCCGGACGACCGCGAGCATGCCCAGCACCAGCAGCAACGCCGTTGACGGCTCAGGGATCATGAAGACGTCCATCACGTCGCTCTCGCCAGTGTCGGTCCACCCTCCGGCGAAGACCGCGTAGTCTCCCGCTGTGGTCGCGGTCAAACCGTTTCGTGGCTGCCAGAGATTCGCTGTGGTCCATTCCCCCGTAACCACATTGAAAATGTCCACTGCGTCGCTGTAGTCCCCGCCTTCGCCGCGACCACCGGCGAAGATCGCGTAGTCCCCCACGGACGTGGCGGCCAAACCGTACCTCGCCTGCGACAGTTCCGCCGTCGTCCACTCGCCTGTGTCTGCATTGAAGATGTCCACCACATCGCTCGGCGCGGCGTAGGAGATGCTGCCGGAATTCCCGCCGGCGAACAGGGCGTAGGAGCCAACCGTCGTTGCCGCCAGACTGGTTCGAGCCTGCGACAATTCCGCGGTCGTCCACTGACCGCTGTCGAGATCATAGATATCCACGGCACCGCTGGTGGGATCTTCGTCCGAGGTGCCTCCCGCGAAGAGCGCAAGCCCCCAAACGGATGTCGCCGCCATGCCCAGTCGGCCCTGCGATAGCTTGGCCGTAGACCACGTGTGGGTGCTTGTGTCGTAGATGTCCACCAGGTCGCTGTATACATATGCTGGGTCATCATCATAGAACAGGCCGCCGGCAAACAAGCCAACCCCGCCGACGCTGGCCGCAGCGACCGCGATTCGGCGGCACGACAGGCGGGATGTGGACCATTGCCCCGTCTCCATGTTGAAGATGTCCACCCTGCTGCTCTGCCAGAACGTTTGCTCGCCGCCTCCCCCGGCGAAGAAAGCGTAGCTTCCCACCGAGACCGCCGCTGGGTGCCTGCGAGCCTGCGAGAGCGTCCCGGTGGTCCACTGCCCCGTCGAAACGTCGTAGATGTCCACTGTGTCGGTGACCCCGAAGCCGTCAGAGGTGATGAAGCCTCCTGCAATCAGCGCATGGTCGCCAACGGCAGTAGCGCCGGCCGACCCCCGCGCCTGAGGCAGAAGAACTTCGTAGTGAACCAATTCTCCGTCGCCCTTGGCGTCGCTGGCGATCCAAGCCATCAGCAGCAGGCCGACCAAAATGGAACAGCGAACAGGAATCCTCATCTTGTCACGCTCCCTTCGAAAAGAGCCACTCCCAACCGTCTTGCTGAATCCCGATGAGATCCAGCAAGGAATCCGCTATGAACCCGTCCAATGCGTTACCGTCCAAATCCTTGAACCCAGCGAAGTCTTTCCATGCCCGGAACACACCGTCGTTCTGCTCCCACGGGAACGTAGGTTTGTAGCCTGGCCTGTGACTGTGGTACGTATTGATCGTAATCAGTATCGCCTCCCCATCGGCGTCATTGACCGCCTCCGCCAGTTTGGCGAAGTTGATCGGGTGGAGGAAATAGCCTGGCCCCGTGTAGCCGTCCGGCTTCGGCACCGTGTTCACCAGCAGCATCGGAACGTCAACGTATTCCTGTACCTGGCTCACCAACGCCGCCCACCGGGCCGGGTCGTCCTCATGGTTTTGGAAAGCCACCGCTGAGCCGTCCACCGCAAACACGCTCGCAGAAACGTTCTCCCCCGTCACGTCGTCGCGCCCGGCGCGCAGGAACTCTGACATGGCATACGCGCCCCAAGAGAAGCCTGCGTAGTAGATCCTGCCTGCGTCAATACCCGAATACGCCTGGCTGGACAGCAACTCGTCAAGAACCGCCATCGCCGCCTGAATGTTGTAGCCTGCGTGGCAGAAGGCGGCGCTATTGGTCGCAATATCCTCATATGAATGAATGCCCTTCGTCATGCACACCGCCGTCAGCGTCTGCGCGTCGTCGACGCCGCCATTCTCCGCTTCGGCATTAAGGGCGTAGGGGGCGCCGACGCGTGACAGAACAAGCCTGTCATCCTCAATCGTGGCGGCAACCTTGTACCAGGGGTCGGAGGTAGATTCGCCTGCCGTCTCAATTTCTGCCTTCAGTCCCTCCAGCACATTCTGCACATTGCCCGCCGCAGCTGTGAAGCTAACCGTATCCTAGTTCCCGAAGGTATTTCGCAAGGTCAACTCAAAAGCATCGCCTGCCTCGACATCTTCCGGCTGGACCTCCCAGGCCACCGGGTTCGAGGTAGACTGTGGGTTGATGTAGTAATCTGATGGAATCGTGTAGTCATTTGCCCATTTCGGTGCCAGCACGAAGCAGTCCTCGTAATGGGTCTTCGCTAGTTCCCACGCCGGTGAGGCAGCCGACACCTGATTGTGATTCGTGCCTGGAGTGCGCATATCGGAGGGTTGACCCGGCACGGATACGACCAACGGATAGCTGCCGCTCGGGTTCTCCGGATCGTACCCATCGGGAACCATCAAGGCGTAACCGAACGTGCCGCCGTCGAATTCAAAGAAGCAGTTCTCGAAGCGGTTGGAGCTTGACCACTCCTCTGTTCCAGAATCGTACGTATAGTAATCCGCCGGACGGAACACCCAGACCGTGGCCGTATCAGTCGCCGCTCCAACTGCAACTGTAACTGTGGCGTTCACCGTCGTGGTGCGCCAACTGGCTGCCGGGGACGGGCGAGTATACAGGCCGTCCGACGTAATGCCGCCGCCGTCGCCGGTGACCGACCATGTCACGCCCGACAGGGCCTGTGGGTCAATAGCGTCGCCAAACTGATCCGACGCGGCCGTAACGCTGAACTGCACCCGCAGCGGCTGCCCGGGGTTCTGGGGGTCCATCTGGCCGGCGTAGATGTGCTCCACGCCGGGGCCGACCTCCACCGTGGCCGCCACCTGTTCGATGTCGATAGTCAGCGGATCGGCGTCAGTGGCCTGCTCCTCGTCCTCGACCGTCAGGCTGCCGGTGTACTCGTCGGCGGCGCTGAATTCGAGGATGGCCGTGCTGCCCGAGCCGGTGACGGCACCGCCAATGACCGACCAGTCGTACTCCAACTGGCCCACCCAGCCGGTTTCGTCCCAATCCCAGCCGTCGTCC
>JAAEQG010001140.1 GCA_024231775.1 bacterium | reverse complement strand
TGCCAGGAAGAGGCACACCGGCAGGATTGGCAGGCGGCGGTTCCGACTTGCGACCCGACATCTGCTGGGGAGCGGGAGACGGCCCAGCCTATGGCCTGGCGTTGGCGGTGAGCCGCCGCTGTTACCCGTTGCGATCACCGCTGATCACCCGCCCCGGCGTAGCCCAGATCTCTCAACCGCTGGATGGTCTCCTGCTGCTGGGAGGGATCGAAGTGCGAGGAATAGGGATTGGCTTGGCTCTCCCACTGCTTCAGACGCTCGCCCAGTTCGTCAGCGCGCGCCCGCACGTCTGGGGAAGGATCCGCCACCGCGAGCAGATTGACCCTCTCCTCGGGGTCCGTTTGCAGGTCGTACAGCTCTTCGATCCCGAGGTACGCCGCCCGAATGTACTTCCAGCGCCCCCAGCGCACGCACTTGGGTTTGAGCGCATTGCGCCACCGCTGGTTCGATTCGATCCGCCCGGTCGGCTGCGTGGCTTCGCTGAACAAAGCCGCCGGCGTCACCCCGGTGTCCTCGCCTGCCAGGGTCTTGGCAAAGCTGCGGCCTTCCGTGTCCGGTGAGGGCGGAAGCTCCGCCAGTTCCAACACGGATGGAAAGATGTCAATCGTCGACCACGGTTGCTCGACCACGGTCCCGGCGTGCTCCCCGCCGGGGAGGCGCACGATCAGCGGTACGCGGATGGAGGTATCATAGACCCACAAGCCGTGGTTCCAGAAGTCGCCATGCTCCCACATGGTCTCTCCATGGTCAGCGGTGAGGATGATGATCGACCGGTCGTAGACGCCGATGCGCTTCAGATGATCGAGCAACCGTCCGAGTTGAGCATCGAGGTAGGAGATTTCTCCGCAGTAGAGCGCCTGCATCCGCGCGTCGATCTCGACGGGCGTGCCGGTGGCGCCGCTCACCAACTGAGGGGTCAGCCCCTCGGCGAACGTGTGCTTCTGGCCCAGGGCGGTTCCGATGACGGCCTCCTGATGCAGATTGACCGTCGCGCTGATGCTGGCCAATGCTCCGTCGGCGAGTTCCTGCCCGGCGGGGTACATGCTCGCGTAGTCAGGAGGTGGCGCGAATGGAGCGTGGGCGTCGAAGTAGTGGACGAAGAGGAACACGCGGGCGGAATGGTACTCCTCCAGGAAGGAGATCGACGCGTCGGTGACCTTGTCCGCCCGCCGTTCGTTCTGTTCCACCGGGTCTCGCCCCGCCAGCGCATCGAAGTGCTGATCAAAACTGCTAAAGCCCTGGTCGAATCGGAAGCGCCGATCGAGGGCGAACGAACCCAAGACCGCCCCGGTGGTCAAGTCGGCATCCTGCATGATCTCCGCGAGCATCACATTCGCCTCGTGGAGCACGAACCCGTTGCGCGGTACGCCGTGCGTGTGTGGGTGGGTTCCGGTCATGATCGAGGTGTGCGCCGCCAGGGTCGTGGGTGCCACAGTCGTGACATCAGAGAACCGCACGCTCTCGCCGGCCAGCGCGTCTATATTCGGCGTCTTAATGAATGGGTGGCCATAGCAGCCGAGGTGGTCCGCCCGCACGGTGTCGAGGCTGATCAGGATCACGTGCGGCCCGGGCGGTGGGGGAGGGGGCTGCAGCAGCAGATACGCGCCGATCCCAGCCAACGCCAGCATCACCGCGCCCCGCACTACCCATACGGTCATTCCGCGCTTGTCCGATCCCATCACGTCTTCCCAGTCGTGGGCGCTATCCGGCAGCGCCGACGGTTCCACCGGCGCAGCCCAGCCTCTCTCGGCCCGGCGGCCTTCCCCTGAACGCCGGCATCTTCATATTATCGGTGATGAGCCGGGGCGATCCAGCGCCTGGCTTGACGACGGAGCGCTTGACGCCCCGCCTGGGATTGTCTGAGGGCCTTTCGCTGGGTGACGGGGACGAGCACGTCGAACGTGCGCCCGATACCGAAGTGTCCCTCCGGGCGAACGACCAAGTCAGCCTGCAGCAGCAACGTGTCAAACAACCCGTTCTTGCGCGGGCGGGGGGGCTGTGCACCTGACGAGGGTGGCGGCGAAACCCGCCCGCCGGATCCCCTGGCATCGGTTCCCAG
>JAAEQG010001139.1 GCA_024231775.1 bacterium | reverse complement strand
GGATTCCGGCCCGCCTCCAACTCGGTTATCCAGTCCTGGCGTTCCGCGATCTCGTCCTCATAACTCTCATCCTCATTTGCGTGTCTTTGCCACCATTCTACGGCAAACTGCAAATCCTCGATGGCTCCCTCGTAATCCCCCGTCAACGCGCGGGCCAGCCCTCTGGCCTCGTGAGTGTCGCCATCGCCCGCCGCCCACTCGACCGCGCTCTCGCAGGTGGGAAGGACGAGGTCCACGAACCCGTAGAGACTTGCCGACCAACAAATCTTTGCACTGAGGGATGCTTGCTCCCTCTCGTCGGTCTCAGACATCCATTGAATTGCCTGCTCATACGTCGAATACGCTTTTTCGGCATCGCCATCCGTGATCAAGTCCTCGGCCTGGATGATGGTCTCTTCGACGACGGAAGGATGGATGGGCAAGTCACTGCACGTCCGCTGGTACGACTCTTCCACACCGATATACGACACCCATTCATCCCACGTCAGATTGCGGAACAGACGGGTGCACGCCTCCGCGACCAGATCCCCCGACTCTATTTTCCACACCCGCGCCGTCTCGTCGAAACTGCCCGTCGCGATCCACTGCCCGTCCGGGCTGAACGCCACACTGGCTACCGGCCCGCCGTGTCCTACCCGGGCGACCTCTTCCCCGCTCTCCGCCGTCCACACCCGCGCCGAGCGGTCCTCACTCGCCGACGCGAGCCATTGTCCATCCGGGCTGAACACCACGTCATTCACCTTTCCGTCGTGTGTGACCCACATAATCTCTTCCCCCGTCGCCGCATCCCACACACGCACCGCGCCCTCGAAACTCCCCGTCGCGAGCAACTCTCCGTCCGGGCTGAACGCCACAGTCTGCACATTCTCTCTCTCCCCATGCACCATCCGGGCGATCTCTTGCCCGGTCGCCGCTTCCCACACCCGCGTCACATCGTTCTCACCCGCCGACGCGCCCCACTCTCCATCCGGGCTGAATGCCACGGCGGT
>JAAEQG010001138.1 GCA_024231775.1 bacterium | reverse complement strand
GGGTCGGTGCAGTCGTTGTCGGTGCCGTCACCGCAGGCGATCCCCGACGGGTTATAGCAGGTCTCGGCCACCTCGTTGCAGGAGTTGTTGCACTCGCCCCCGCCGCTACACGGATCGCCGGTGCCGACGCACGTGCCGCTACCGTCACATTCGTCCGTCTCCGTACAGAACAGGTCGTCGCTGCAGATCGCGGCTGCCGGCTCGTGGTTGGGCTGGCAACTGCCGGCTCCGTCGCAGGTATCCGGGTCGGTGCAGTCGTTGTCGGTGCCGTCACCGCAGGCGGCGCCCGATGGGTTGTAGCAGGTCTCGGCCACCTCGTTGCAGGAGTTGTTGCACTCACCCCCGCCGCCGCACGGGTCGCCCGCGTGTTGCGAGCAGGTGCCCCCGGAGCAGGTGTCCAAGCCGTTGCAGTATAGGTCGTCATCACACAAGGCGCTGTTGTTCGTGTACTCGCAGACGGTGGCCACGCACTCGTCGTCCGTGCAGGGGTTGTCATCGTCGCAATCCGGGTCGTCCTGACAGCCCGAGGAGGCGCCGGTGATGAAGAGCGAGTAAGCCTGACTGCCGCCGGAGAGCGAACCCTTGTGCGTCACCTCCACGGTGTAGCTTGCGGTCCCGGGTGAATACAGCACCACCTGTTCGATGTTGTCGGTGTTATTGTCCCCGGTCGTTGCGGCGGAGGACGGACTACCGGCGCTCAGCACCCACGGGTAGTACGTGGCTGGCGGCGAGGTGTGGATAATCCGCAGGTCCAGGTCGTTGACCAGCATCTTGGTCGGGGGGTCGACCGAGTCGCTTGGCGGCGTGCCCGGCGGATCGGTCCAGCAGATGGTGGCCCGCAGCTCGGCTGCGCCGGTAGCGGTGACGTCAATATCGAATGTTGCGCTATTGTTGAGCGTTTCTTCGCTGATCGTGATCGGCTCGGTTACGTCGTCCGTGATGGCGTCAGCCGCCTTGAGAGTGTTCATCAGCCCCCAGCCGAACTCGTAGTCCGGCCCATTGGCTGAGCCCGCCTCGTCTGCAGTGTGCAACACCAGCCCCTTGAGTGTGGCCGAGCGCATATCCCCGGCGTGCGTCGCCCGCCAGTGCTGGATCAGTAGCCCCAGCGACCCGCTGGCGCTCGGCGTGGACATCGAGGTTCCCGACAGGCTGTAGTAATCCGAGTCTGAACCGTCCAACGTTGAGTAGAGGGATACGCCGTTGGCGCTGATGTCGGGCTTGATGCGTCCGTCGTCCGTCGGACCCCAGGAGGAGAACGAACTCATGGTCACGCTGCCCGTACCGGAGTAGCCGCCGATCACATCCTCCACCGCCGCCACCGTCAGGTTGTTCTTGGCGGAGGCCTGGGTGCCCACGCAGTCGTAATCGCCGTCGGTGTTGCGCGTGGCTGTGCTCCACTCCCAGTTCTCCGTACCGGGATCATAGTAGACGTGGTCGCCGCCTGCCCCCGGGCCATCGTCGTTGCGGTCGTTGCCCGCGGACTTGACCATCAGGTAGTAGGGATTGTCGTAGTGAATCTGGTCCAGTTCCTCCGTGTAATACGAGTAGAACCCGAAGAGATATTCCTCCACCGTACTGATGGTAACGTCTCCGTACCAAAACCATATGCCGTAGCTCTGGTTGTAGTACCAGCCGTGGATGAAACCGTACGAGTGGCTGGACACACGCAGACCGGCGCCCGCGGCTGCGTCCATTTCGATCGAGTCATCGGTCCACTCGTAGCAGTCCAGATCAGCAGAGGGTGACATTCCTTTGGCAGAGGCGACAACCCCGGAGGCGATCATGGTTCCCGCAACGTGGGTGGAGTGGTAGTGCGTTCCGCTGGGCGAATCGATCTGCACCGCCCGTCCGCCGTATTCCTGGTGGGACGTGCGCACCCCGCCACCGTCCCAAACGCCGAGGGTAACGCCCGCCCCGGTCAGCCCCAGGCCACTCGACCCGCCGGGCAGGCACTCGTCCGTGCTGATCGAGTCCGCCGCGTCCTCGTTATGGGTGATGTAGTACTTCGGCACGCCGTTGGCGATGGCCATCAGCTCAATCGTTTCCGTCGCCGTGACCTCGCGGATGATCCATCCCTTCTCGCGGGCGATCTCGATCGCCTCCGGTTGCTCGATGATGATCATCTCCGCCAGGACCGGCTGCGCTAGCGTGACCGCCGCGAGCAGCAGCAACGCTGCAGCCTTCCGATACGACCTTACGCCGAAACCGAGTGTGAGAGCCTTATCCTCCATGCGACCGACCTCCCCTTGAACAAGGAATGTGAACGACCACCGCTACGCACCGCACGATGACCGTGGCCACCCGAGCGACGCGTTGAGCATCCTCATACTACCACCGAGTTGCTGCGGTCTCCTAGGGGTACTCGGGAGAAAGTCGTGCTTTCCCAGACGGCGTCCGTTCGCAGCGGAAAAATGCAATTGGTGCTGAGCCTCAGAGCGTGCGAACGAGTGCCACCTAGTGACGCTCCTCGCTGTGGGTGTTGCTGGACTGGTCGTCGTAGGCGAATCACGATCTCCGCAGTCCACAGAAACGGTAGTTGTAGCCCTTAATGAATCGAGATAGGTGTGGCTGGTTCGTGGTCCGCTTCGCTCGGCATTCCCGGAACCTCCCTGGTGCATCGACAATGCGGATAGCCCCTGGCCGGTTCACGTTTCCCAGGCGACACCCTTCAGCGGATCTGACGCCGAAAAGCCCGGTTTCGCATTGATACGCCGCAACCGGTCGCGTACCATGGGGTACAAGGGAGCAGGTGGGCGCTTGGTGCGCGCGCTTGGGCACCCAAAGTCCGATAGCCGGACTGAAGAGGCCCTGCGGTACCCGCCACACGGTCCCGCGGTCGCGCCCAGTAGAGCGGAATCGGGTGACTCCTTTTCGCTGCCCCCCGGGGAGAAGGCATGATGACAGATCGATCTACCGTGATTCGTACGATGTTCCGGCTGGCTGCGGTGAGTGCGCTTGTCTGCTGCGTGGCTGGTCCGGCGGCGGCGAGCACCGTTGTTCCGATGGGGCTGCCCGTATTATCGGACCATTCCGCCCAGGTGTTCGTCGGGAAGGTCAGCGCCGTACGCTCCTACTGGGCCGAAGGGCCGAGACGAATCGAGTCCGAGGTTACCTTCGATCAAGTCAGCTACCTCAAGGGTGCGCTGGCTGACGCCGGATCGGACTTCGCGCTGACCGTTCCCGGGGGGACCGTCGGCGAGATGCAGATGCAGGTGTGCTGCACGCCCTCGTTCCGCGTGGGAGACAAGTGGGTGTTGTTTCTGCTGCCGGAGTATCGGACCTTTCCGGTGGTCGGGCTTTATCAGGGTGCTTTTCTGGTTCGACCGGACGACACTGGAGCTGAAAGGGTGTATCGCCGGCGACATGAGCGGCTGGAGCCGGTCGTGGGTTTTGACGCGGAGGGGGTGACCCTGGTTGGCGGTGGCCGATCCGGTTCGGTGCATGAGCATCTGGCCGGTGCCCATCACGCCCGCGTTGCAGAGGTACAGCCGCGGCTGGGAGACGACGCCCTGACCTTGGATGAGTTTCTTGCCCGGGTGCGTCCGGTGCTCGCCGAAAGCCGAGCCCACGCCCTGACCGAGCCGGCGGGACGCCGCGTTCTGGTCGAGTATACCCCGACGCAGTTGCGTGCTTCGCGAATGCAGCAGGCTCGCAGCCAAGACTCGCTGCTGGAGCAGACCCGCCCTCGGGCGGCGTCGAGCGCGGTGGAGCGGGAGGCTGCTGATCGTCCCGCAGCGGACGCCGAGAAGGAGGTGCAGCCATGAAGAAGCTGCTGAGAACCTCTCTTCTGCTGCTGACGGTGCTCTTGTTGATTCCGCTGGGGGGCGACCGGGTCCACGGTTTCTCGTACTTCAGCTACGGCGGCGTTAACGTGGTGTGGGCGGGGGCTACGAGCACGCGCTATCTTTCACCGGGCACGTTCCCGGAGGGGAGTGAGCCGGACACGTTCATTCTTGCGTCCATGGGACTGTGGAACCTGGTTCCGGCGTCCGACTTCGAGTTCACCTACGCGCGTCTGGCGGAGGATCCGGTCGTAGACCACTTCGACGGATACAGCGACACCGCTGCGGTTCCGGCGTCCTGGCTGGACCCTGGTGTGCTGGGGGTGACCTACATGGTCAACAATGCGTCCCAGTGGTTCGACATGGACATCTTCTTCAGCGACTACCCGGAGAATGTCGGGTGGCATTTCATTCCCGATCCGGATTGTGAGGTTACCAGCACCCCGACTCCCGACAACGGGTTTTCGTTCTATCTGGTCGCGGTTCACGAGTTGGGACATTCCCTGGGTTTGGGGCATGACCCCATCGGTGATGAGTCTCCGGGAACCACCTGGTTCATTCAGACGATGAACCCGCGGTATCCGTCGGGTGGTCCGGTCGGCCAGCAGAACATCGTCGAGCTGCACACCGGCGATCGCAACGGCATTCGTTTTCTCTACCCGCATTCCGGTCCGTCCGATCCGCCGGTGGTGGACCTGGCCCATGCCGGCTACGTTTCCAGCGACGTGATAGGCCGGGCAGTGCCGATGTTCTTCGACACCCCGGGAACGCTTCCCGAAATCCTGCCCGGAGAGGAGCTCATCGTCCGCTCGATGATCGAGAACTTCGGGACCACGAGCGAGTTCAGCGTTCGCCAAGGCTACTACCTGTCGGTTGACGGCACGATTGACTCGGGGGATCTGCTCATCGGCGATCTGCTCTGGGACCTGGCGTTTGAGGATGCCCTCGAGTTCGAGGTGGTGATCGATATGCCCGAGGACATCGCCGCGGGCGAGTACTATGTGGGGTCTATCTTTGACGATCTCGAACAGATCGCCGAGGAGTACGAGGACAATAATGCCGCAGTGTGCTGCCAGACTCTGACGATCAATCAGCTAGCTCCGGTGATCGATCCGCTGGATCAGGAGATTATTCCCTGCGGCGTGCCCTACGCGGGGCCGGCGCCGGATTTCTCTCATCCGGTCAACATGAATCCGGCGGTGTGGAGCATCGACAATCCTGAGCCGGGCATGACCATCGATCCGGACACGGGGGCGCTCTCCTGGCCCGATCCGGTGCGTTCGCCGTTCCTGTACACGATTCACCTCCGGGCCACCAACAGCGGGGGCAGTTCGACGCAGACGCTCTTCGTCGGCGTGTCCGAAGCACCGCCCGAGATCGAACCGATTGCCGCAGAGGAGGCGCTGTGCGGGATGGTCTACACCGGTCCGCTACCTGCCATCACTTCGCCGTTCTGCATGGATCCGATCTTGAACTGGTCGCTGGACAGTGGGCCTGCCGGTATGGACATCGACTACGCGACCGGTGTGGTGTCTTGGCTGAACCCGATACCGTCGGAGGTGGCGTATGCGGTCACGATCCGAGCGACCAACGCGGCGGGCAACGGAACGCAGAGCTGGTTGCTCACCGTTTCCGGCGGCGATATGGACGCCGACGGCGATGTTGATGCCGCCGACTACAGCGCTTTCGAGACCTGCGTGGCCGGGCCGGGCATCCTGATGGACGCGGGGTGTACGTGTGCGGATTTTGATGCGGACAGCGATGTTGACCTGGTCGATTACGCGGCGTTCGCTTTGAGCTACTTCGGCAGCAGTCCGGAGGGGGCATGCTGTTTCACCGACGGATCCTGCGTCGATGGGACCCTGGTCGAGTGTGACACCGCCGCCGGAAGCTATCTGGGCCATGGTACCTCTTGCGCCCTGGACGTTTGCGTCGGAGCGTGCTGTTTCGACAACGGTTTCTGCCTCGATTTAAGCCAGCTCGATTGCGCCGGGGCGCCGAACACATCCTTCGAGGGCTACGGGACCGAGTGTGCATCGACGGACTGCACCCCCGAGCCGCAGGGTGCCTGCTGTCATCCGGACGAAAGCTGTACCGAGGGCATCGCGGCCGACTGTTCATCAGCCGGGGGAGTCTATCAGGGCGATGACACCACCTGTGCGGGATCCGACTGCACCCTCGCTCCCACGGGAGCATGCTGCGATCCTGTGGACTGGACCTGTACTGTGCTGACCGAAGCCGATTGCACTTCGAATGGTGGGGCCTACGAAGGCGATGATACCACCTGCGCCGCGACCACGTGTCCGGAGTATCGTAACGACATCGATCCAGTCACTCTTTACTACAACCCCGGCGCCGGATCGGCGATGGCCGACGACATCACCCTGTCCGGAGCGGACCGTGTTCTGGTCTATTACGATCTGGCGGTATACGGCGGCGATTCCGGCGGAGGGCCGTTCAACGTTACCGCCGAACTCTACACGGATTGCCCGGGTAATGGCGGCTCGGTGATCCCCGGGACGACCGCTTCCTGGACGGCGGTGCCCGACGATGGAGCCATATACACGCTGAGCGCCGATCTGGCTGCTGCTCCGGTGACCATTCCGGACACCGTCTGGATGGTCGCGACCTTCTCGACCGAGTTGTCCGGATGGGTTCAGGGCGAGCAGGCAGAGGTCGGATCCACTGCTGATGTCTTCGGCGAGGACGATCCGCCGTGGGGATGTGCGTACGCCTTTGACGGCTCGCCGCCGCCACATGCGGGCTTCTGGGCTGATCTGCAATGCGTACCTGCTGGGGCCAGCAGGGGCGCCGCAGGTTCGCTGCTGACCACCGTGGGGCGTACGCAGCAGGCTGGCGCCCTGCGAGCACTGCGCATCATTACCGACGAAGACTGATCGGAGTATCCCCCTCCGGGCGGTTTGGTGTGCGAACTGAATCGCGGTTTGGGGAGTCTCCTGCGGCATCGGGTCCGGCGGCGAGCCGTGCGATTCGGCGGCTGGATAGGGGGCAGATGGTTGACAAACCTCGCCGATCCGATGTAATGCCCATCGCGTCGCTGGCGTGCACTGAGCATCCCGTCTGGGCCTCGGGGCGGCACGACGGCTGGGCGGTCCGGTCGTTGGGAGACGCAGATTCCAGCGTTGTTCTCTTACGAAGGTGAAGGGTCGATCATGAAACTGAGAATCGCAGTGCTAGTG